>NZ_JACVUR010000089.1:0-2246 GCF_016516495.1 Delftia sp. S65 | reverse complement strand
CCCTCCCGCCCATCGGCTGCAACGGCCGTGGCGTGCAGCGCTCCTCGCGCCACCAGCCCATCGGCCTTCAGGAGCTGCCCATACGCGAGCAGTTCCGCCTGGTCAGTGAAACCGGCGCCTTCGACTGCTTCGACCGCCTGCCTCTGCGCACGCAAATGGCCGAGTACGAGGCCGCCATCGCCGAGTTCAACCTGCCCGTGCACACGGCCAGCTGGTTCTACCGCCTGGGCGAGGACGAGGCCCTGCTGGCCCACAACCTGCGCATCTGCCAGGCCATAGGCGCGCGCTGCCACAACATCATGACCTTCAAGCACCACCGCGACGGCCATGTGCTGGACGATGCCGAGATCACCGACCACTACCTGCGCGTCTACGACGACGCCATGTCTCTGGGCGTGGAGCCCAGCTTCGAGCTGCACGTCAACATGTGGACCGAGGACTTCCTGCGCGTACGCGAGGTGGCCCGGCGCGTGCAGGCGCATGGCGTGCCCTTCCACTTCACGCTGGACTACAGCCATGTGAACTTCAAGATCGGCAACCCGGCCGAGCAGGAACTGTCGGGCGTGCGCGAACTGGTCGAGAGCGGCGAACTGGTGCTGGACCCCTTCGAGCCCGGCTCCCTGTGCGAACAATGGCTGGACATGGGCATCGTGCGCTGGGCCCAGCTGCGCGCAGCCGGCCCCAACCAGCCTCTGAACCTGTGGCACCGCAACGAGGACGGCAGCCCGGGCCGGGGCATCCAGTACCCCATGCTGCGGCCCGGCCCCGGCGAATGGCATTCGCCCTGGCACGCCTACCTGCTGGAGCCCTCCAAAGAGGCCATCCGCAAGGTGCTGGCCTACCACCACGCGCACCCGCACAGCCCGCTGCGCCACCTCACCACCGAATTCATCAACCTGCCCGACTACGGCCTGGGCGCACGCTATGACCTGCTGGCGCAGAACGTGGCGGCCGCACGCTTCATGCGGCAAGCCTGGGACGAGATCTGCGCCCGCCCCGCAGTCCAGGCCTCGTGCAAAGGTGCATCATGACCCCCGCACAACACCCCCAAGGCCACGCCGTCA
This sequence comes from Delftia sp. S65, assembly GCF_016516495.1. Taxonomy (NCBI): domain Bacteria; kingdom Pseudomonadati; phylum Pseudomonadota; class Betaproteobacteria; order Burkholderiales; family Comamonadaceae; genus Delftia; species Delftia sp. S65. Next base: position 1,182 of record NZ_JACVUR010000089.1, on the reverse strand, counting down.
TCATCGGCGCCGGGCATGCCGGCGGCACCCTGGCCGCCCTGCTGCGCCAGTACGGCCACCCGGGCCCCATCACCCTGGTCGGCGGCGAAGACCTGCCGCCCTACCAGCGCCCGCCGCTGTCCAAGGCCTGGCTGCAGCAGGCCATGGGCCTGGACGATCTGCTGCTGCGGCCCGCCAGCGCCTATGCCGACCAGGCCATTGCCCTGCGCCTGGGCGTGCGCGCCATGGCCATAGAGCCGGGCTCGCGGCAGGTAGCGCTGAACGACGGGTCGGCACTGCACTACGACCACCTGGTCATTGCCACAGGCGCCGCACCGCGCTGGCTGGCCCTGCCCGGGGGTGAGCGGCCCGGCGTCACCTACCTGCGCACCATGGAAGACGCGCAGGCGCTGCGGGGCCACCTGCAGACCGCCCGCTGCCTGGCCATCATCGGCGGCGGCTATGTGGGTCTCGAAGTCGCGTCCACGGCCCGCAAGCTGGGGGTGCAGGTCCGGGTCATCGAGCGCGAAGGCAGGCTGCTGTCGCGCAGCGCCTCGCCCCAGATGGCCGCACATCTGCACGGCCTGCATGCAGGCCAGGGCGTGGAGGTGCATTTCAACGCCTCGGTCACCGCCATCCAGGGCGACAGCCCCACCGGCATCACGGGCCTGAGGATGGCCGATGGCTCCCGCCTGGAGTGCGATGCCGTGCTCATCGGCGTGGGTGCAGCGCCCAGCGTGGAGCTGGCGCAGTCCCTCGGCCTGGACTGCGCGGGCGGCATTGCCGTGGACGGCGAAGGCCGTACCGCCATGGCCGGCATCTACGCCATAGGCGATGCCACGCGCCGCCCCCTGGCCGGCTATCCCGGGCTGCACCGGCTCGAAAGCGTGCCCAGCGCGCTCGAACAGGCCCGGCGCGCAGCCTGCGCCATCACGGGCCGCGCACTGCCCGCCCATGAAGCGCCCTGGTTCTGGTCCGATCAGTACGACACCAAGCTGCAGATCGCCGGCCTGCCCGGCCATGGCGACCAGACCGTGCTGCGCGGCGACCCGGCCAGCGGCAGGTTCGCCGTCCTGCACCTGCGCAGCGGCCAGCTGTGCGCCGCCGAATGCGTGAACTCACCGGGCGAATTCATGGCAGCGCGCAAGGCCATCGCCGCCACGCACTGCGCCGACCCCGGTTTCCCGCCCCGCCCCCCAAAAG
>NZ_JACVUR010000088.1:0-2315 GCF_016516495.1 Delftia sp. S65 | reverse complement strand
GGGTTCGAGCACGAACACGGCTTCCTACGATCCGTCGGGTGGCATCAGCCCCGTCAATCCGACGGCCGGTTGCACGACAGACTGCGCTTCCACACCGGTGACTCCGGTCACACCTGGCACGCCAGCGTTGACGGTCACCAAGGCCAACCCGGGCAGCCTGGCTGTGGGTACGCCCTTCAACTACGCGTTCTCCGTGTCCAACGCTGCCAGTGCCTTCGGTCCCGCCAACAGCGTGACCATCAAGGACTTGGTGCCTGCAGGCATCAGCATCACGGGCGTGCCGACCGGCGCAAACGTGGCCAGTGCGACCTGCACGCCCAATACCTTCCCGTTTGCGGGCAATGGCAGCTCCGTGCTGACGTGCACGGTGAACTTCACCACACCGGTGGCGGCTGGCAGCAGCACCAGCTTCAACCTGCCGGCTGTTCCGACGGCGGTGGGCTCGAGCACGAACACGGCTTCCTACGATCCGTCCGGCGGCATCAGCCCCGTCAATCCGACGGCGGGTTGCACGACGGATTGCGCATCGACGCCTTCCACGCCGGTCACGCCTGGTACGCCAGCGCTGACGGTCACCAAGGCCAACCCGGGCAGCCTGGCTGTGGGAACTGCGTTCAACTACGCGTTCTCCGTGTCCAACGCTGCCGGTGCCTTCGGTCCCGCCACCAGCGTGACCATCAAGGACCTGGTGCCTGCGGGTATCAGCATCACGGGCGTGCCGACCGGTGCGAACGTGGCCAGTGCGACCTGCACGCCCAACACCTTCCCGTTTGCGGGTAATGGCAGCTCCGTGCTGACGTGTACGGTGAACTTCACTGCGGCAGTGGCAGCGGGTGGCAACACCAGCTTCAACCTGCCGGCTGTGCCGACGGCGGTGGGTTCGAGCACGAACACGGCTTCCTACGATCCGTCGGGTGGCATCAGCCCCGTCAATCCGACGGCGGGTTGCACGACGAACTGCGCATCGACGCCTTCCACGCCGGTGACGCCTGGTACGCCAGCGTTGACGGTCACCAAGGCCAACCCCGGTAGCCTGGCTGTGGGTACGCCCTTCAACTACGCCTTCACGGTAGCGAATGCGGCTGGAGCGGTTGGTCCCGCCACCAGCGTGACCATCAAGGACTTGGTGCCTGCGGGGATCAGCATCACGGGCGTACCGACTGGTGCAAACGTGGCCAGTGCGACCTGCACGCCCAACACCTTCCCGTTTGCGGGCAATGGCAGCACTGTGCTGACGTGTACGGTGAACTTCACGGCCTCGGTCGCAGCGGGTGGCAACACCAGCTTCAACCTGCCGGCTGTGCCGACGGCTGTGGGCTCGAGCACGAACACGGCCTCCTACGATCCGTCGGGCGGCATCAACCCGGTCAATCCGACGGCAGGGTGCACGACGGATTGCGCGTCGACACCCACCACGCCGGTCACTCCAGGCACGCCTGCGCTGACGGTCACCAAGGCCAACCCGGGCAGCCTGGCTGTGGGAACTGCGTTCAACTACGCGTTCTCCGTGTCCAACGCTGCCGGTGCCTTCGGCCCCGCCACCAGCGTGACCATCAAGGATCTGGTGCCTGCGGGTATCAGCATCACGGGCGTGCCGACCGGCGCAAACGTGGCCAGTGCGACCTGCACGCCCAATACCTTCCCCTTCGTGGGCAATGGCACGGCGATCCTGTCTTGCACGGTGAACTTCACCGCGGCAGTGGCGGCCGGTGGCAACACCAGCTTCAATCTGCCAGCTGTGCCGACGGCGGTGGGTTCGAGCACCAACACGGCCTCCTACGATCCGTCGGGCGGCATCAGCCCCGTCAATCCGACGGCCGGCTGCACGACGAACTGCGCATCGACGCCTTCCACGCCGGTGACCCCTGGTACGCCAGCGTTGACGGTCACCAAGGCCAACCCTGGCAGCCTGGCTGTGGGCACGCCTTTCAACTACGCGTTCTCCGTGTCCAACGCTGCCGGTGCCTTCGGTCCCGCCACCAGCGTGACCATCAAGGACCTGGTGCCTGCGGGCATCAGCATCACGGGCGTGCCGACCGGTGCGAACGTGGCCAGTGCGACCTGCACGCCCAACACCTTCCCGTTCGTGGGCAATGGCACGGCGATCCTGTCTTGCACCGTGAGCTTCACCACGCCGGTGGCAGCTGGCAGCAACAGCAGCTTCAATCTGCCAGCTGTTCCGACGGCGGTGGGTTCAAGCACCAACACGGCCTCCTACGATCCGTCGGGCGGCATCAGCCCCGTCAATCCGACGGCGGGTTGCACGACGAACTGCGCATCGACGCCTTCCACGCCGGTGACCCCTGGTACGCCAG
>NZ_JACVUR010000087.1:0-3059 GCF_016516495.1 Delftia sp. S65 | reverse complement strand
CCCCCGGCCCTTCTTGCAGGCACAAGACATGACTTCACTGACCGAGCTGTGGCAGGCAGCCATCACCTGGCTCGCCACCCACGCCGTAACCCCCACCGTCCACTGGCTGGACATCGCCCAGGCGGCCGGCAACCCGCGCGAGATTGCCGAGGCGGTGCTGATTGCCGGACTGCAGCTATTCCTGATTGCGGGCGTGATGCGGCCGCTGGAGAGTCTGTTTCCGGCCGAGCGCTGGAGCGACCGGCGGCTGACCACGGTGGACCGCAACTACACGCTGCTGATGCTGCTGGGGCTGTTTCCGCTGTTCAGTTTTCTGGTGCTGATGCCGTTTGCCAGCATGCTGGGCGGCGGGCCGGCGGCCGAGGAGGCCACGGGGCTCAAGCACTGGGTTCCGTGGTTTGCGGACCATCCGGTGGCGCTGTTCCTGGTGTACTACGTGGTCTACGACCTGGTGTATTACTGGATGCACCGCGCCCAGCATGTGATTCCCTGGTGGTGGGCCATGCACAGCATGCACCACAGCCAGCGCCAGATGAGCTGCTGGAGCAATGACCGCAGCCACTATCTGGACGGCATGCTGCAGTCCTTCATCCTGGCCACGGTGGGGCTGGCGATGGGGGTGGAGCCTTCCGAATTTGCGCTGCTGGGGTTGCTGAGCGAGCTGGTGCAGAACTTCTCGCACGCCAACGTGCGGCTGCGCCTGGGCTGGCTGGGCCGCGTGGGTGAGCGCGTGCTGGTGGGCCCGCTGTTCCACCGCCACCACCACATGCTGCGCGACCCGGATCGACCTACGCGACACAACTGCAATTTTGGGCAGGTGCTGCCCTGGTGGGACATGCTGTTTGGCACGGCGCTGTACACCGACGAACCCGTGCGCCCCACGGGCGTGAGCGACCCCGAGGTGGATGCCGACAACGAGCGCGGGCTGGTGGCCATGCAGTGGCATACGCTCAAGCGGTTCTGGGGGGCGTTTCGCCGGCGCGAGGGCTGGCGGCTGGGGGATGTGTCGTTCGGGCCGGGCTACCGGCCCATTCATGACGACGATGGGGCCCAGCCCCACCCTGCGGCCGGGGCGGCTGCGGTGACTGGGGCGGCCGGGGTTGCGCCTACGGCTCCAGGTTCGGCCGCATCAGCGCCTCGAACCAGTCGATGAAAACCGCCAGCCGGCGCGAGCGCTGGCGGCGGTGCGGATACAGCAGCGCCACGGGCATGGGCGCTGCGCGGTGGGCATGTAGCACTTCCACCAGCTCACCCGTGTCAAGCAGGTGCTGCACGTCATAGCGCGGGATCTGGATGAGCCCCAGGCCTGCGCGGCAGCAGGCGATGTAGCTTTCTGCATTGTTGGTCACCACGCGGCTGGGCACGGCCAGGGTCTGCGGCCCGTCCTCCCCATCTACCCCATCCACATCGCTCGCCCCACTCCATTCCCAGGGCAGTTCCCGCCCGGTGCGCGGCGAGGCATAGCCCACGCTCCAGTGGCCGTGCAGCAGGTCCTGCGGCTGCTCGGGCAGGCCGTGCTCGCGCAGGTAGGCGGGGCTGGCGCAGTTGATGAGGGCAATGCAGCCCTGCGGGCGCACGACCAGGCTGCTGTCATGCAGCGTGCCCACGCGCACGGCGCAGTCCACGCCTTCCTGCACCAGATCAATGGCGCGGTCTGACGAACCCAACACCAGCTGCAGCCCCGGATGCCGGCGCATGAGCCCCGGCAACGCAGGCGCCAGCAGGCGGCGCGCGATGCGGCTGGGCACATCCACATGCAGCCGGCCCGTGGCCTGGCGCGTGCGGGCCTGGAACATCTGCTCCACATCCTCGGCCTCTGACAGCAGCGGGCGCACACGCTCCAGCAACTGGGCACCATCGGCCGTCAGGCTGACCTGGCGCGTGGTGCGGTGCAGGAGCCTTGCGCCCACCTGCTCCTCCAACTGCTGCACGGCGGCGGAGACCGTGGCGCGCGGCAGGTCCAGCGCATGGGCGGCCTTGATGAAGCTGCCCATCTCGGCCACCTGCATGAAGATCCGGTATCGGTCGAGTCGGTCCATGGGACGCAGCATAGTCCGCGCAGCAGTCCTTCCACTTGGCCTACTTGGTGGTGTAGCCGCCGTTGATGAGGATGGTCTGCCCGGTGATCCACCAGCCGTCGCTGACCAGGTGGCGGATGAAGGGCACCACGTCTTCGATGTGCGTCAGCCCCGAAGGCGAGAACGGCGACAGCGCCGCCGCGCTCTTGTGATACGCCACGGCGTCCGCGCCTTCCTGGCCGTAGAAGAACGGCGTGTCCATGGGCCCCGGCCCCACGGCCGTGACCGAAATGCCCCGCGCCCCGAACTCCTTGGCCGCCGCCCGCGTGAAATGCTCCACCGGCGCCTTGGTGCCCGCGTAGGAGGAATAGAACGGCGTGAACGCGCCCAGCAGCGAGGTCACCAGGGTCACGATCTTGCCGTGGTCGTTGACATGGCGCCCTGCCTCCTTGAGGAAGAAAAACGCCGACTTGCCGTTGACGGCGGCCATCTCGTCGTACTCCGCCTCGCTGATCTCCATCAACGGCTTCTTGAGCACCTTGCCCACCGTGTTGATGGCAATGTCCGGCCGGCCCACGGCGTCCACGGCCTCTGCAAAAAGCCGCTCCACAGCGCCAGCGCGCGTGAGGTCACCCTGCAGCGCCACGGCCTCTGCGCCCAGCGCACGCACTGCGGCCACCGTGGTCTCGGCCTCAGCCCGTGAAGACTCGCTGTTGTAGTGCACCACCACGGCCCGCGCGCCGTGCCCCGCCAGATCGCGGGCAATCAGCCCGCCCAGATTCTTGCCGCCGCCTGCAATCAGCGCCACCTTGCCGCGAATGGAATGGTCTGCCATGGAAACGCTCCTTGTGCTTGGATGAAGCACCCAGCTTAGGCAGCCAGCCCCCCGCGATAAACCGGCGCAGCCGGGATGGATCATCCAGAAATCCAGAACAATCGCGCCCAAAAGCTGCCTGCCCCTGCCCCCGGCAGTCCGCTCCCCCTCCCGTATGCCCGCGCCTGCGTGGGGGGGGGGGGGGGGGTTGGGGGCCGGCGCCCGGG
>NZ_JACVUR010000086.1:0-3235 GCF_016516495.1 Delftia sp. S65 | reverse complement strand
ACGTCATCAAAGTTATAGGGTCAAGCCTCACGAGCAATTAGTATCAGTTAGCTTAACGCATTACTGCGCTTCCACACCTGACCTATCAACGTCCTGGTCTTGAACGACTCTTCAGGGGGCTCAAGGCCCCGGCAGATCTCATCTTGAAACGAGTTTCCCGCTTAGATGCTTTCAGCGGTTATCTCTTCCACACTTAGCTACTCGGCAATGCCACTGGCGTGACAACCGATACACCAGAGGTGTGTCCACTCCGGTCCTCTCGTACTAGGAGCAGGCTTCCTCAAATCTGCAGCGCCCACGGAAGATAGGGACCAAACTGTCTCACGACGTTTTAAACCCAGCTCACGTACCTCTTTAAATGGCGAACAGCCATACCCTTGGGACCGACTACAGCCCCAGGATGAGATGAGCCGACATCGAGGTGCCAAACACCGCCGTCGATATGAACTCTTGGGCGGTATCAGCCTGTTATCCCCAGAGTACCTTTTATCCGTTGAGCGATGGCCCTTCCATACAGAACCACCGGATCACTATGTCCTGCTTTCGCATCTGCTCGACTTGTCAGTCTCGCAGTTAAGCACGCTTATGCCATTGCACTATCGTCACGATGTCCGACCGTAACTAGCGTACCTTCGAACTCCTCCGTTACGCTTTGGGAGGAGACCGCCCCAGTCAAACTGCCTACCATGCACTGTCCCCGATCCCGATAAGGGACCTGGGTTAGAACCTCAAACGCACCAGGGTGGTATTTCAACGTCGGCTCCATGAGAACTAGCGTCCTCACTTCAAAGCCTCCCACCTATCCTACACAGATCCGTTCAAAATCCAATACAAAGCTACAGTAAAGGTTCATGGGGTCTTTCCGTCTTTCCGCGGGGAGATTGCATCATCACAAACATTTCAACTTCGCTGAGTCTCTGGAGGAGACAGTGTGGCCATCGTTACGCCATTCGTGCAGGTCGGAACTTACCCGACAAGGAATTTCGCTACCTTAGGACCGTTATAGTTACGGCCGCCGTTTACTGGGACTTCAATCAAGAGCTTGCACCCCATCATTTAATCTTCCAGCACCGGGCAGGCGTCACACCCTATACGTCCACTTTCGTGTTTGCAGAGTGCTGTGTTTTTATTAAACAGTCGCAGCCACCGATTTTTTGCAACCGCTTTGGGCTCCCTTTGTTCAAGTTCACCTACTTGCGGCATACCTTCTCCCGAAGTTACGGTATCAATTTGCCGAGTTCCTTCTCCAGAGTTCTCTCAAGCGCCTTAGAATACTCATCTCGCGCACCAGTGTCGGTTTGCGGTACGGTCGTGTGTAGCTGAAGCTTAGTGGCTTTTCCTGGAAGCAGGGTATCACTCACTTCGTCTGCAAGCAGACTCGTTATCACCCCTCATCTAAGCCCGGCGGATTTGCCTACCAGGCACGACTACAGGCTTGAACCAACATATCCAACAGTTGGCTGAGCTAACCTTCTCCGTCCCCACATCGCACTACACATCGGTACAGGAATATTGACCTGTTTCCCATCAGCTACGCATCTCTGCCTCGCCTTAGGGGCCGACTCACCCTACGCCGATGAACGTTGCGTAGGAAACCTTGCGCTTACGGCGAGGGGGCTTTTCACCCCCTTTAACGCTACTCATGTCAGCATTCGCACTTCTGATACCTCCAGCACCCGTTACCAGGCACCTTCACAGGCTTACAGAACGCTCTCCTACCACTTGCAATAAATTGCAAATCCGCAGCTTCGGTAACTGGCTTAGCCCCGTTACATCTTCCGCGCAGGACGACTCGATCAGTGAGCTATTACGCTTTCTTTAAATGATGGCTGCTTCTAAGCCAACATCCTGACTGTTTTAGCCTTCCCACTTCGTTTCCCACTTAGCCAATTTTAGGGACCTTAGCTGGCGGTCTGGGTTGTTTCCCTCTTGAGTCCGGACGTTAGCACCCGGTGCTCTGTCTCCCAAGCTGTACTCTGCGGTATTCGGAGTTTGCATAGGTTTGGTAAGTCGCCATGACCCCCTAGCCTAAACAGTGCTCTACCCCCGCAGGTAATACTTGAGGCACTACCTAAATAGTTTTCGGAGAGAACCAGCTATTTCCAAGTTTGTTTAGCCTTTCACCCCTATCCACAGCTCATCCGCTAGTTTTGCAACACTAGTCGGTTCGGACCTCCAGTACCTGTTACGGCACCTTCATCCTGGCCATGGATAGATCACTTGGTTTCGGGTCTACACCCAGCGACTGGACGCCCTATTCGGACTCGATTTCTCTACGGCTCCCCTATTCGGTTAACCTTGCCACTGAATGTAAGTCGCTGACCCATTATACAAAAGGTACGCAGTCACCCTTGCGGGCTCCTACTTTTTGTAAGCATGCGGTTTCAGGATCTATTTCACTCCCCTCCCGGGGTTCTTTTCGCCTTTCCCTCACGGTACTGGTTCACTATCGGTCGATGATGAGTATTTAGCCTTGGAGGATGGTCCCCCCATATTCAGACAGGGTTTCTCGTGCCCCGCCCTACTTTTCTCTAGCTCAGTACCACCAGTCGGTTTTCACATACAGGGCTATCACCTACTATGGCCGGACTTTCCATTCCGTTTTGTTAACCGTCTGACTATCACTAGAAGGCTCTTCCGATTTCGCTCGCCACTACTTTCGGAATCTCGGTTGATGTCTTTTCCTCTGGGTACTTAGATGTTTCAGTTCTCCAGGTTCGCCTCGCATACCTATGTATTCAGTATGCGATACCCTTGCGGGTGGGTTTCCCCATTCAGAAATCTCCGGATCAAAGCTAATTTGCCAGCTCCCCGAAGCTTATCGCAGGCTATCACGTCTTTCGTCGCCTATCATCGCCAAGGCATCCACCACATGCTCTTAGTCACTTGACCCTATAACTTTGATCTCTCTTGCGAGATTTCGCCGTTTTCTTTCAAGGACTTGCGAGGTCTCTCACCTCGCGCGTTATGCCGTAATGTGAATGAATTCTTTGACATTTCTGTCAAGAGAACAATTCGTCATTACTTGAATAAAACAAAGTTTCATTCGTTTTGACGCAATCAAAATGTTGCTGACGGCACGGTGAGATTGAAATCTCTTTCCGTCAGCAACGCTGATTTCGACTCTATGAATTTTTAAAGAACAGCCGATTGATAGTTAGATAACTATCAACACTAAAGCAGTCTCACACGAGACTGCTTTAGTGTTGAGTCAAATATTATAGCACGCTTTTTT
>NZ_JACVUR010000085.1:0-5318 GCF_016516495.1 Delftia sp. S65 | reverse complement strand
GGGGGGGGGGGCGGCCCCCCCGGGGGGCCGCCGGGGGCAGCGCGGCCCGGGCGCGCCGCCCACGCCACAAGAGCGGCATTGCCGTGCGCTTTCCGCGCATGCTGCGCTGGCGCGAGGACAAGCCTGTGCAGGAGGCCGACTCCATCGACACGCTGGCCGCCCTGCTGCCGCATTCCGACCCTTGATCACCCCTTGACCGATCCGTGACCCCACCCTTGACGCACCGCGCCATGGCCACCCGTTCTCCCCACCCCCTCGCCACCGCCTGGCTTGCCGCACGGGGCTGGAAGCCCTTTGCCTTCCAGCGCGCCGTGTGGAAGGCGCTGGCCCAGGGCCACAGCGGCCTGCTGCACGCCACCACGGGCGCAGGCAAGACTTATGCGGTCTGGCTGGGCGCGCTGCAGGCCTTTGCGCAGGCCTCCAAGGCGCCTGCCCAGGCCCCTGCCCAAGCCCCATCCAGCAGGAGAAAGCCCGCCGCCGCGCCCCTGACCGTGCTGTGGATCACGCCCATGCGCGCCCTGGCGGCCGACACGCTCAAGGCGCTGCAGACGCCCTTGCAGGCGCTGGCCCAGGGCCATCCCGCGCTGGCGCGCTGGACCGTGGGCGCACGCACGGGCGATACGGGAAGCGCCGAGCGCAGCGCGCAGTCGCGCCAGCTGCCCACCGTGCTGGTCACCACGCCCGAGAGCCTGTCCCTGCTGCTGGCGCGGGCCGATGCGCGCGAGCTGCTGGGCTCCGTGCGCCTGGTGGTGGCCGATGAATGGCACGAGCTGCTGGGCAACAAGCGCGGCGTGCAACTGCAGCTGGCCCTGGCGCGGCTGCGCGGCTGGAGCCCGCAACTGAGCGTCTGGGGCATGTCGGCCACGCTGGGCAATCTGGACGAAGCCATGCAGACCCTGCTGGGCCTGGACGACCATGGCCAGCCGCGGCCCGGCGTGCTGGTCCAGGGCCAGGTGGACAAGCGCCTGGTGGTGGACACCTTGCTGCCCGACCGGCCCGAGCGCTTTTCCTGGGCCGGCCACCTGGGCCTGGCCATGCTGCCGGCCGTGGTGCGCGAGCTGGAGGCCACGGCAGGCTCCACCCTGGTCTTTGTGAATGTGCGCTCGCAGGCGGAGCTCTGGTACAAGGCGCTGCTGGAGGCCCGGCCCGACTGGGCCGGCCTGCTGGCCATCCACCATGGATCGCTGGACCGGGGTGTGCGCGAATGGGTGGAGGCCGGGCTCAAGGCCGGCACGCTCAAGGCCGTGGTCTGCACCAGCAGCCTGGACCTGGGCGTGGACTTCCTGCCCGTGGAGCGCGTGCTGCAGATCGGCTCGGCCAAGGGCATTGCGCGGCTGCTGCAGCGCGCGGGCCGCTCGGGCCATGCGCCGGGCCGGCCCTCGCGCATCACTCTGGTGCCCACGCACAGCCTGGAGCTGGTGGAGGCCGCCGCCGCCCGCGCCGCCGTGCGCGCGCAGCAGGTGGAAATGCGCGCCAGCCCCCGCCAGCCCGTGGACGTGCTGGTGCAGCACCTGGCCACCGTGGCCCTGGGCGGCGGCTTCGTGCCCGATGAGCTGTATGCCGAAGTGCGCCGCACCGTCGCCTACGCCGGGCTGGCGCCTGCGGTCTGGCAGTGGTGCCTGGACTTCGTGCACCGCGGCGGCCCCTCGCTGGCCGCCTATCCCGACTACCAGCGCGTGCGGCCCGACGGGGAGGGCATCTGGCGCATGCCCGACGCGCGGCTGGCGCGCAGGCACCGCGCCAACATCGGCACCATCGTCAGCGACGCCAGCATGAGCGTGCAGATCCTGCACGGCGCGCGGCTGGGCAGCATGGAAGAGAGCTTTCTGTCGCGCCTGTCGCCCGGCGATGCCTTTGTCTTCGCGGGCCAGGTGCTGGAGCTGGTGCGCATCGAGGACATGACCGCCTACGTGCGCCGCGCCGCCAGAACGCGGCCCACCGTGCCGCGCTGGGCGGGCGCGCGCATGCCGCTGTCCACCGTGCTGGCCGACTTCGTGGTGCAGCAATTGGCGCTGGCGGCAGCGGGCGACTACCACTCGCCCGAGCTGCGCTGCGTGCGCCCCCTGCTGGAGGTGCAGCAGCGCTGGTCGGCCCTGCCCACGCCCGGCACGCTGCTGGCCGAAACCCTGCGCACGCGCGAAGGCTGGCATTTGTTCCTCTACCCGTTTGCGGGCCGCCATGCCCATACGGGGCTGGCCAGCCTGCTGGCCTGGCGCGCCGCGCAGGGCGAGACGGGCACCTTCTCCATCGCCGTCAACGACTACGGGCTGGAGCTGCTGAGCGCCACCGAGCGTGACTGGGCCGCCATGCTGCCGGAACTGCTGCGCGCCGAGCCTGCCCAGGCCGTGGCAGTGCCCGGGCGCGTGTCCGCCAGCCAGGCGGTCGCCACGCGCAACACCGCCAATGCGGACCGTCACTGGGACCAGGCCGCCGACGATGCCCACCTGGCGGGCGAGGACGCGCGCCACGCCCTGCTGCAAGAAGTGCTGGCCAGCCTCAACGCCACCGAGATGGCAAGGCGGCGCTTCCGCGAGATAGCGCGGGTGTCCGGCCTGATCTTCCAGAGTCACCCGGGCGAGCGCCGCAGCGCGCGCCAGCTGCAGGCCTCGGCCCAGCTGTTCTTCGAGGTCTTTCGCAAGTACGACGACAGCAACCTGCTGCTGCGCCAGGCCGACGAGGAAGTGCTGAGCCAGGAACTCGATGTCGCCCAACTGCTGGCCGCGCTGCGCCGCATGCAGGCCCAGCAGCTGGTGGTGAGCGCGCTGCGCCGGCCCAGCCCGTTTGCCTTTCCGCTGATGGTGGAGCGCTTTCGCGAAAAGCTCACCAACGAGCACCTGGCCGACCGCATCGCGCGCATGCTGGCCCAGCTGCACGAGGCGGCAGACGCCGGCGGTGCAGCCAGCGAGCCGCGCACGCAGGACCTGGTCCCGCCCGATCCACCGCTGCGTCCACAGAAAAAGCCCAAGGCAGACCAGCCCCCCGCCGTGGACGAGGATACGGCCGCCGTGCGCCGCACGCTGGATTTCTCGCTGCAGGCCACCGATGGCCCCGAGGCCGATGCCGCCAGCCACCGCCCGCGCCGCGTGCGCAAGCCCTCGCGGCCCTTGCCGCTGCTGTAGAACCATTGCACCGCTGATGAAAGGCCACGCACCGTTGCCAAGTCCTGTTCCCTCCGACGCCCTGGCCGGCAGCCTGGGCATCCTCCTGGCGGGCGAGCCCGTCCACCTGCTGGCCCAGCACGCCCTGTGGTGGCCCGCCCAGGGCACGCTGTTCATTGCCGACCTGCACCTTGGCAAGGCCGCCACCTTCCGCGCGCGCGGCATTCCCGTGCCGGCCGGCACCACCCAGGGCAACCTGGAACGGCTGTCGGCGCTGCTGCAGGGCCTGCCGGTGCGCCGGCTGGTCGTTCTGGGCGACTTCCTGCATGCCGCGCAGGCCCGCACGCCGTCCGTGCTGGCCGCCCTGGCCAACTGGCGACTCCGCCACGCGGCGCTGGAGGTGGTCCTGGTGCGTGGCAACCACGACAGCCATGCGGGCGACCCGCCGTCCGCGCTGGGCATCGGCGTGGTGGACGAGCCCTGGCGCCTGGGGCCATTCGCGGGCTGCCATTACCCGCAGGAGGCTCCTGCCTGCCATGTGCTGGCCGGCCATGTCCACCCCGCCGTCGTGCTGCGCGGCCCAGGGCGAGATGCCCTGCGCCTGCCGTGCTTTGCCGTGCACCCGGGCTTCACCCTGCTGCCGGCCTTCGGCCTTTTCACCGGCATGGCCAGCCTGCCGCCCGGTCCTGGCCTCCAGCGCTTTGCCGTGGGCGGCGGGCGGGTCTGGGCCGTTCCTGGCCAAGCAGACAGAATGTAATCAAACGTAATTTGCCGCAAAACCGTTGTTCCCTACAGTGGCTCCTGCAACAGACGCGGCGGGATAGCAGGTGCCACCCGACTCGCCTTTGATCCAACAGGAGAGGTGCATGGGCGTTCAACTCAACTTCATCAACCAATCGAACGACACGAACAACTCGCAGATCGTCATCTTCCAGAAGAACGTTGCCAGCGATTTCGAGGAACTGGCCGTGGCCTGGCGGGTCATCAGAAACTGCGGACAAGGCGATAACCATCCTTTCTCATTTCCCCTCTCCATGCAGATCGCTGCCAGCGACAGCTACGGCAACTACACGCCGCAACTGAATGCGCAAGATGGCGAACTGTTCCATATGACTCTGACGGCCTCGGGAGATCGCTTGGTGCCTGCTGGCCGTGGCACCAGTTCCAGGGAAGTGCAGTTGCTCAATGCGCTGCCCAGGGGGGCCATCAATGCCAGTTGCTACAAGGATGGCAAGCTGCTGGCGGTCAAGAACTCGATTGCTCCCCAGCAAAGGGCCGTCTTCGCGTTCAAGCCCACGCTCTGGATCGGCATTGCCTCGCAGGCCGTGCAGGGCGAGGTGATGGGCTCGGCCACTCTTTCCAACATCAACACCGAAATATCCCTGATGGGCATTGCCAGCGCCGACATCGTGATGACCGGCGGAGGCCCCGGACCTGATTCCAGGCCGTTCTCATTCCTTCTCGAGAACATCGTGATGCGCTGATGGCAGACCACATCCGGTCTGCGGTGCCCCGTTCGGTCGATTGCCGCCAGCGCGGGGCGAAGCTTCCTCCCCCTGTTTGTCGATGAAGGATGTGCTCCATGATGACTCTTCCCACTATGCCCGGTCATTCGTTTTCCATCCCCGGCCTGGGAGATGTGCCGGTCGGTTCGGTCACGGCCTATGCTGGCACCCTTGATACCTCCGGGGCTGGTGGCGCGCAGGACCACACAAGCGTCCTGGAGGCTTCGGCCTGGATGTTGTGCGATGGCAGGGAGCTGGCCTGCGCCCAGTACCCCCAGCTGTTTGCTGTTCTGGGCTATGTGTACGGCGGCGCGGATGGAACGTTCCGCATTCCCGACTACCGGGGCTGCTTCCTGCGCGGCGTGAGCGCCGGTACGAACAATGACCCCGATGAGGCAAGCCGCACCCGGCCGCCTGGTGGACAGGGCCTGGACAATGGCGTGGGGTCTCGGCAGTCCTCCTCGCCTATGCAAGAGAACACCCGCGACGGCACGCCCGCCCCGGTGGCGGCAAGCCCGGCCGAGACGCGGCCCCTGAACGTGTATGTGAACTACATCATCAAGTTCACCTACGGCATTCGCCCCATGTCGATGTGACGCCGCGATTGTTCGCATCCTCTACCCCTGCAAAGCAACGAGGCCATGGGTGCCGCCCGGTCCTGGCCTCCAGTGCTTTGCCGTGGGCGGCGGGCGGGTCTGGGCCGTTCCCGGTGGAG
>NZ_JACVUR010000084.1:0-5843 GCF_016516495.1 Delftia sp. S65 | reverse complement strand
CCAGGCCCTCGGGCAACGGATCGCCCGGGCGGTAGCGCTTGCCGTCGCGCTCGAATGTCTTTGCTACTTCCATGTCTTCTCTCCAGTCCAGAAACGCCAAACCCCAGCGCAAAGGCTGGCGTTTGGCCGAGGGTTGAGGGGGCGTTTACGGCGCGGGGAACTGGCCCGCCACGATGGCAGAGGGGCGCTCCACCGTGAAGCCGAGGCGCTCTTCCACGATCAGGGCCACCATACCCTTGATCGCAAAGTCCGCATGCTGCTCGGCCACGCGCACGCTGACCTCCTCACGGTCATAGATCGTTGCCGCGAAGCCGCTGCCGGCCAGGAAGTCGTCGGCCGCCATGGCATGGCTCTCCACCACCGTCTTGCCCCACACACGCGGCGCGGCGCCATCCGTGGGCGTGCCGAAGATGTAGGCGCCGTCGTTGGTCTTCATCATCTGGATCAGTGCCCAGTCTTCCAGGCTCAGCACCGCGAAGGTGGCCGGATACTGCGCCTTGGCAACCTGCAGGAAGGCCCAGCGCAGATAGTCCAGCTTGGTATGGGCCGGACCACCCGAGGGCACGGCAGGCATGCCGGTAGCGCTGAATGCCACCGCTTGCGGCGTCAGGCCCAGCAGGTTGCCGTTGGTGCCGTCACCGAACAGCAACTGCGCGTCTTCCTTGATCTTCAGGCCCTGGCGCATGCGGCCATCGACCAGGCCCTGCAGCTGCGGCGCGTCGGCCAGCACCTGGCGGCTGGCGGGAATCCAGTGGCCGATGTTTTCGACGGGCGAGCTTTTCTTCTCGAACGTCAGGCCGGATTCGGGCAGGGCGTTGCCTTCGCCATTGCGAGAGCCGGCATTGTTCGTGAAGAGCTTTTCCTGCACCCACTCGACGGAGTTTGTAGCGATGCTCACGGCCATGAACAGATCGCGCACCGTCAGCGCCATATCAGGCCCCATGACGATGCCAGCCTGGTGCGGCAGGATCAGCGCACCGGCGCTTGCCGGGCCGCTGGTGATCGCGGCCTTGCCGAACAGGGGCGCATTCATCGTTGCCAGCTCGGCCACGCCACCGCGATAGCTCTTGCAAACTTCAGACTCGCCCACGATCTGGCCCAGGCTCTTTTTCTGGTCGCCGCCACCGCCCAGCAGGTTGGCGGCCTTCTTGGCGATCTCGGCCACTTCATCGTTGACCTTTTCCAGCGCCTTCTCGACCTTGTCCACCTTCTGGACAGCATCCTGAAATGCGGCCTTGGTGGTGGCATCGACCATGCCGGATTTCATCTCGTCATGCAGCTTGGACACCTTGCCGTCCAGCTCGGTATGGGCCTTGCGAACTTGCTCAACGGTTTCCTTGGCCGCCCTCGCAGTGTCGGTCAGTTGGTCGATGGCCTTGCGGATATCGCCGCCCACCTCGCCCGTGAGGGCCACAGGCAGGGCGCCAGCGGCAGCGAGACCGGCCCAGGCATCGGGCGCAACGATGGGAGCGCCCATCGCGCTGGCAAGGGCCAGGATCGCCAGGACAGCGAGGAATGCGTAAGTGACGCGCTTTCGGGTAATGCAGTGCATGTTTTCAGTTCCAGGTAAATGCGTGCGTGAGTTGCTTGAGGTTGTCTGCCAGCGTCTCGCTGTCCGGGTCGCCGTCCCGGCGGCCCAGCGACTGAAAGCCGCCAGCAGCCAAGGCCTTGGCCTCGCGCTGGCTGTATCCGAGGCCACGCAGCTGCGCCTCGAAATCTCGAATCGTGGTGGCGGCCTTGACGGTCTCCACCAGCGCTTCAGGGTTCATGCCGAACGGCACCAGGGAAAATTCCCAGAGCACCGCGTCTGTGATGATTCGCACGTAGTCACCATCGCGCTCTTCCCAGGTAGCACCACCTGGCACGATGTCGAAGCCCACGGACAGGCCATCGAGCACGCCGGCCTTCATCAACTCATAGGCGTCCTGCACATAGCTCACACCCAAGGTGAGCTGGCCATCGACCCGCAGGCCGTGCTCGTCCTGCGTGCACTTGGCTTTGCCGGCCAGGCGCTTGAGGTCGTGGTTCATGGCAATGCGCACCTTGCCGTCGCGCGTTTCCTTCATCGCGCGGAATGCGCCGGGCATGATCACGTCCCGGCCAAGATCCACGTTGTTGAACACGGCGGCATAGCCGGTGAACGTGCCGTCTGCCTTGGCTTCCTTGATTTCAATCGGTGCGGTCAGGCGGTCCATCAGGCGCCTCCTTTGTTTCGGGTCAGGATCTCCCCCAGCAGGTCCGAGGGGGCCATGTTGAGCGGCACATGCAAGTCGTCTGCGCCGTCGATGAGCGGCATGTCCTCCAGCTCGCGGATCTCGTTTTGTGTGATGGCACCGGCCGTGCGCAGCTTCACGTAGCACTCGCCGCGCTGCGTGCTGTCGCCGCGCAGCAGGCCACGGACATCGAACTGGAAATACATGCCGGCGCGACGCTCGGCGGGCGTCAGCAGGCTGCTGTTGAGCCCGGCCTCGATCCGCACCAGGTACGCCATCAGCGTGTAATCCAGGAAATGCTTGTTGGCCTGCTCCGTGTTCGCATAGCTGGCCTTGTCCATTTCCATCAGCATGTGCAGGGGCACGCGGTAGATGCGTGCCGCCTCGGCAATCTGCAGCTTGCGCGATTCGATGAACTGCGCTTCGTTGTTCGGCGTGCTGATGGCCAGATAGTCGGTTTCCCCGTCCAGCACCGGCAGCTCACCCTTGTCCCGCGACTCCTTGAGGTACTGGGTGAAGTTGGCGCGGATCTGGTCTCGCTGCTTCTCGCCAAAGTCCGCCGTGGTCTTCAAGATGCCTTGGGGCCGGCCACCGCTGCCGAAGAACTCGGCCGCATACTTTTCCAGCGCCACGGCCAGGGCCAAGCTGTTGCTGTGCAGTTGGTGCGGGGCATAGCCCTCCAGATCGCCCACACCGCCGAAGCCCCGGATGGGCATCACGTCCTCGCGCCTGCGCTTGATGCGGCGGCCCTGGCGGTCGGTGAGCCAGTAGACGATTGACCCGTCCTGCTGCACCTCGGGCTGCACCCGGGACTTGTGCACCGGCTGGATCTGCAGGATGCGCCCCGTGGACTCCATTCGATCCACCGGGTTGTAGGACTGGCCCATGGTGGCGAGGCTCACCACCATGGCTTCCTTCCACTCGGGGGCTGTCATGTAGTCACAGGGCTGGTCGTGCACCAGCGTGTAGCGCGCGTCATCCTTGGCCCGCTCCCGCCCCTTCTGTGTCGTGCGGTACAGGTGCAGCGGGATGGTGCCCACGGTCTCGGCAATCAGCCGGATCGCTGACCATGACGCAGTAATCTTCAACTGCGTCAACTCGCCCACGGGCACCTTGGCCCAGGTCGGGCCTACGCCCAGGACATTCCAGCCCTGCGGGTTGGTCAGGGTCAGGTCGGTGCCCTTGAGCGCCCAGGCCATCGCCCCGAGCACCGCTTTTCGGATTGGGCTCATGTGCTGTTCGCTTCTGCAAATGACGCCCAGAAAGCCTTGGCTTTCTGGCGCTTGTCGGTTTGAGGTTCCGCCAGGGCCAAGGCACGGCCGAACGCCATCAGCATGGCAATGGCGCCGTCGATCTTGTCTTCCTTGCGGTTCTTGGTCGGGCTTTTCAGCTCGTTGTATTTGCTGGTCAGCACCACCAGGTTGCTGACCATCCAGCTCATGCAGGGGTTGCCGTCATGGCGCACCTTGCCGGCCAGGACCAGGGCTTCCAGCTCCTGCAGGGGCTGCGTGAAAAACAGGCTGCGCTGCGTGATCTCGACCATGGGCAGGCCCTCATCGATCAGCTTGCGCGCCCAGTAGCTGGAAAGCGCCGGGTCGTATGCGGCTTCTTTCAGGTCGTGCATGTCGCGGTCGGCCTTGAGGTCTTCCGCGATCATGTCGAAATCGGTCAGATTGCCAGGGCTGACCTTGATCCATCCTTCTTCAACCCAGCCCGACAGCTGTGCCGTCTTGCTCTCCTGCACCGCAACCTGGTTGTAGTACAGACGTGTGCACACGAACCACATCTCTCCGCGCCGGAAGATCTTGACCTTGGCCGCGAAGTCGTTTTTCTCTGCCAGGTCGGAAGCCGCATAGCACTCCTCATCGGTGAACTGCTCTTCCCGCAGTGAGGTATCGGCACAGGCATTCCACGCCTCCATGTCCATCCAGTTGGTGCCGGCATTGGTCCACACGTTCAGGTGCTTGGTCAGGAAATTGCCCCGGCTGCTGGGTGTCGCCAGCGCCTTGGTTTTCGTGGCCTCCAGCTTGTCCACCTTGGCGCTGATGCCCAGGTTCGGATTCGCCTTGCGCCAGACCTTTGGATCTTTCCAATCGTCGCCATCGTCGATGGTGTAGATCACCCCGAACCACGTCTCATCGACGTGCGTGCCTTCCAGCACCTTGATGGTGTAGCTGCGCAGCTCGAAGCAGATACCGCCCGTGTCCTTGCCGGCCGTGGTGATGGCCGAGATGAGCGGCTGGCTACGCGCGCCGTCCGCCGACTCGATCACATCCCACAGGTCGCGCTTCTTGTGCGCGTGCACCTCGTCCACGGCCGCGCCGTGCACGTTCAGGCCGTCCTGCGTGCTGGCCTCGGCATTCAGGATCTTGAAGCTGCTGGCCGTGCTCGGGCAGCTGATGTCGTGGCGGCCCACCGTGACGCCGAAGCGCTCGCGGAACTCGCTGTCACGCAGCACCATTTCGCGCGCCGTGTCGAACACTTCGCGGGCCTGCTCGCCGGTCGTCGCTGCGCTGTAGACCTGCGCGCCAGGCTCGTCGTCCGCAAAGGCGAGGTACAGGCAACGGCCAGCGGCGCGCGTGCTCTTCGCATTCTTGCGCGCGACCTCTTCATAGCTGCGGCGAAACCGGCGCAGCCTGGTGCTCGCGTGCACCCAGCCGAACAGGTTGAACTCACAGAAGATCTGCCAGTCCTCCAGGCGGATCTTCGCGTAGCGCACCATCCCGTCTTCATAGACCGGCTTGGCCCACTCGCCCTTGATATGGCAGAGCAGCTCTTGGAACTGGCATTCCCGGCCACCCAGGCGCACGTCCACCACATACGGGAAATCTTCGGCACCCTGGCGATCCAGATCCCGCAGGAACCGCTTGCAGGCCAGCCGCTCGTACTTGCCCGCGACCTCCTGCCCTTTCGTCACGCGCCTGGCGTAGGCCTTTGCGCGCTCGAAATACTCGGCTTGAGGTCGGGTCATGGCAGCTAGTCGAAGTCGGTGAACCCTCGCGGAGAGGCCGGGGCGGCAGCGGGCGCAGCCGGGGATTGCACATCCTTCGGCGCATCGCCCTCGAAGAGCTGCAGCTGCGCGCGGATGGCGGTTGTCACATTGGCCTGCTCGGCCGGGCTCAGGCCGAACTTGGCCAGCAGCGACAGCATCATTTGCCGTTCGCTTTTGAGGATCTGATAGCGGGGGTGCTGCATAGGCATCCCGTTTGGGCTGGTCACCTCGAATGCACCCATCGGGTCTTTGCCTTCGGCCCGCAGAAGGTTCTGGCGAGCGCGCAGCGAATGGCGCAGTTCCTTCACATCGGAAACCGTCTCGCACAGCTCCTCGAAGATGTCCGAATACACAACCGATATCAGGTTGTAGCGGAGCAGCTCCGCGCCCAGGCGCTTCCACACCTTGCGCGCGCCAGGGCTCAGGCCCTTCGGCACTGGCGGCATTCCCGCCTCTGGCCGGAAGGTGCTGTCCAGGTTCACCGACATCGGCCGCTTGCCCCGGTTGCCTTCCAGCACTTTCAGCTCTACCGGCTTCGCGGCCGGGCCTCGTCGTCCCATGGTCTACCTCCTCCCCCCCCACCCCCTGAAACCTGCGTGTGCAAAAATTCCACGGAGCGGTCGGTTTCCACACAAAAG
>NZ_JACVUR010000083.1:0-7911 GCF_016516495.1 Delftia sp. S65 | reverse complement strand
AGGATTGTGATTCCTGTTGTCGTGGGTTCGAGCCCCATCAGCCACCCCAAATAAAGAAATCCCCAGAGCAGAAATGCTCTGGGGATTTTTGCTTTGGGCGGCAGGGGGACTGGTTGTCCCCGAAAGCTCCAGGGACGCCGCGCAAGGCTCCTGCTGGCTGCAGCTGCATGGAGGATGGCGGGATCCTGCCCGTTGCCCGCATCCCCCGACGCGCCTTTGTTCCGGCTGCTCCCGATCCGTCACGCAACGCCTGTTCCAAAGCATTTGTCTGCTGGTTTTTGGCATATAATCGAATGCTTCAACGGTGGCTGTAGCTCAGTTGGTAGAGTCCAGGATTGTGATTCCTGTTGTCGTGGGTTCGAGCCCCATCAGCCACCCCAAACAAGAAAATCCCCAGTGCAGAAATGCACTGGGGATTTTTGCTTTGGGCGAAAACTTTTTCTTTCTCGGGCTGCAAGCAGGCGGGATATTCGCATGGCCAATCGCGCTGCGGCTGGATTGCGGCGGCTCATGCTGCCGTGGATTTTCAGGCGCTTGATGCGAGGCCTGCTTGCCTGACTTCGCGATCTGCCGTACCGCCACCGTGGCCATGCCCGTTGCGCGGGCCGTTCCGCCGAGCTTGCGTGCGCCGACGGCGGGCCGGGCTTGCTGGACGGGGTGTTGCGCTCTGCGCAGGTTTTTATAAGACAAGTCCTATATTTGTCCCATGACCTGTGTAAATAGGTGTTTTGCATTGCTATTGAATTACGATTGCAAACATCAATCAAGAGCAATGGCGCAGGGCTTGCAGGCCTGTCGCATGGTCCCCCGCCAACGAGAAGCACGCTTGCATGAAAAATCCCGGTTACACGCGCAACGGCTGTCCAGGCGGCAGGTGGCAACGGCCCCGTGGCTTCACCCTCATCGAGATGATGGTTGTGGTGGCGCTGGTCGCGATTCTGGCCGCTCTGGCCGCTCCTTCCTTCATCGTTCAAATAGCCAACCAGCGCGTCAGCTCGGCTGCGCTCGAGTTGCAGTCGTTGCTGCAGCTGGCTCGCTCCGAAGCGGTCTACAAACGGGTGGAAAGCAGCTTCGTGGGCGCGGGGCAGACATGGTCCGCCAAGTCGGGAGGGCAACTGGTGCGCGAGGCCCGGGTGCCTGATGCCGTGACCGTGTCGCCCTCCGGTGATTCTTCCCAGGGCGTCCTGTTCGAAACCACGGGGACCGCCAAGCAGTTCTCCGGCGCCAGCACGCTGTACACGCTGACCGTCACGGCTCGCCATGCCACGCGCATGCACTGCCTGAGAGTGACTCGCGCCGGGCTTGTGCGCCAGCAGCGGCTGCCTGCCGGCGGCAGTTGCTGATGCGCGTGCAACGGGTCTGCAACATGTCCATTCCTTTTTCTTCTCGCAGGCAACGCGGCGCAGGCCTTATCGAGGTACTCGTCGCCGTGCTGCTGGTGGCCGTGGGGCTGCTGGGCGCCGTGCGCATCCATGTGCGTGCCATTGAATACACCGTGGATACCGAGCGGCGCCAGATGGCATCCATGCTGGCTTCCGAACTGCTGGAGACCCTGCGGGGGGATACGGCCACGGTCCTGGACGCGAAGGGTGCGCCCGTGGAGGAACTGGCCGGCTATCAGAAGCTGCAGGGGGCCGCGATGCCCGCGGCCCCTGCGGCCTGCCAGCCTCTGCCGCAGCCGCGGGAGCAGCGCCTGGCCTGCTGGGGCGACCGGGCCCGCAAGCTGGTGCCCGATCTCACCGCGGACCGCATCGACAGCTCCTTCGCCGTGAGCGCCGATGCCGATGGCCTGGTGTCCGTGACGGTGGCCTGGCCGGTCAAGAAAGGCCAATGTCTGGATGGAAGCGACAATGAATTTTGCACATTCACGCTGCGGTCGCGGCTTTGAGCGCGGGCCGGGCGCATGGGCGTGCCGCATGCGCATGCCGTCCCAGGCGGGCATGTCCCTGGTGGAGATTATGGTGGCGCTGGCCATCGGCCTGTTCCTCGTGCTGATTGCCACCACCATCTACATGCAGGGGCTGTCGAGCTTCGGTTTTCGCGTGGGGCAGAGCGAGAACCTCGGCAACAGCCGGCTGGCACTGGCCGTGCTGGACTCCGAGTTTTCCAAGGCAGGCTACAGGAGAGACCCTTCGCAGGCGATGTTCGACGCATTTCCTGCCGATTCCTCGCCCCATCCCAACGGCTGCCAGTTCGCCCAGGGACAGGCGCTCTACGCGGCTGACACGCAGAGCATCTGCCTTCGCTTCCAGCCCCGGGACGCTGCGGAAACCGATTGTGCGGGCACGCCCGCGAACCTGGGAGCCGCCGGCCCCTATGACGCTCCGGCGCCGGCGACCGGCATGTTCGCGGAGAAGTACACCGTTGAAAGTGGTGTGCTGGTGTGCCGGGCAGCGCAGGAGGTTGTGCCGCTTGCCGATGGCGTGCGGGCGGTGCATTTCGAGTTCGGCATCGATCGGCAGACAGCGCCCGGCGCGATACGCCGGGTCGATGCCTTCGCGGCCACGTTGCCCGGGCAGCAGGAAGCCATCCGTTCCCTGCGCCTTGCCCTCTTGCTGGAAAGCTCCGGCAAGGTGACGCAGGGCATGGCCTCCACCGTCTGCGAGCGTTGGGCGCAACTGGGCGGCGCCGCGACCCGATGCGATGCGAATGCCGGCCCCCTGCTGCAACTGGCCACCGGCACGCTCACCCTGAGGAATCTGATGCCATGACCGCGCCGATCGGAGCCCGGAGCCGCCGCTGCATGTCCTGTGTCCTGCACAGGCGCCAGCGCGGCAATGCCTTGCTGGTGTCCATGATCATGCTGCTGCTGGTGTTGTTGCTGGCGGTGGTCGGCATGCGCGTGGCCACGCTGGAGGCGCGCATCGCTGCCAACATGGTGGATAGCCAGCGGCTGTATGAAACCGCGGATGGCACGCTGCGAGAAGGCGAGCGCAAGCTGCTGGAGCATGCCGTCGCACTCAAGCCCTGCAATGGCGCCGGCACTCCGGTGGCCGAGGGCAGCGGCATTCCCTGCTCGGTGTCCGATGTGCGTACGGACTCCATCGGGCTCGGTACGGATTTTCGTACGACCAAGGCCAAGGCGGCCGGGTTTCAGAAGCCCGATGGGTACTGGTATCCCCGATACATCACGACCGCCTGTCCCAAGTCGGGTAGTGCGACGTCCGCGCTGGATGCACCCGCCACCGGCTGCACGGACTTCTATGAGGTCAATGCCCAGGCCACGGAAAAGTCGCAGGCCCAGGCCTGCGGAGCGGATGCGCTGTGCCTGCGGTCCAGCGTCAACATGTTCATAAAGTAAGCAGGGGGAGGGAGCTTCAATGGCTCGCATTGCAAGTTGGAAAACCATGCAGGGCCCGAGGGCCCTGGCCCTGGCGCTGTGGACGTGCGCACTGGCACTGGCCGGTACGCCGGCGCATGCCCAGGGGCGCGCGGACACCGTGCTGTCCCAGATGCCGCTGTTCGTGAACCAGGCGTTGGCGCCCTTGAACATGCTGGTGATGGGGCGTGACCACAAGCTGTACTACGAGGCCTACAACGATGCCTCCGACCTCAACGGCGACGGTGTGATCGATGTCGGGTACAAGCCGGACCAGATCGACTACTACGGCTACTTCAACAACAACGTCTGCTACAGCTATTCCAAGGGTGTTTTCGTGCCCTCGCAGGCAGCGACCGGAAGCAACAGGAAAAAGTGCTCGAACAACTGGAGTGGCGACTTCCTGAACTATCTGGGCACATCGCGCATGGACGCCATACGCCGCGTGCTTTATGGCGGCATGCGTGCGGAGGACACGGCTTCGCGCACCGTTTTGCAGACCGCCTACATTCCCAGGGATGCGCACAGCTGGGGCAAGGCCTATGACCCTGCGCGGGATCTCGGGGTCTACAGCATTTCGGACTATGCGCCGCTGCGCCAGCCGGCGTCCGGCACGCGCCATCTGTTTGCCGTCACCACGCTGGGGGAGGCCGCTGGCGTCATCACACAGTTGCGCGTGCTCAATGACTCCTCGTTCCAGATCTGGGATTGGGTGTCCCAGGAGGGCTTTGCAGGGCAGAGCAACTGTGCAGGCGGCAATTCGTGCGCGCGAGGCACCAGCAGGATCACCGACTACAACCTGCTTGTGGAGGCCTGCTCCAGCAGCAATGTCCAGTTGCTCGAGGCCAGCTGCAAGGCCTATCCCAACGGCGGCAAGACCATCTACAAGCCCACGGGGCTGCTGCACGACTTCGGAGAGAACGGGAAGATGTACTTCGGCCTGCTCACAGGCTCGTACGAGAAAAACATCGCCGGCGGCGTGCTGCGCCGCAATATCAGCAATTTCGCAGAGGAAGTCGACCCTCAGACGGGCCAGTTCAGGACGGGTGTCAATGGCGTGGTCGCCAACATAGACCGCCAGCGCCTGATCGGCTACACCGGCGGCAAATACGTGGAATGCGGCTGGATCACGTCCGGCCCCATCAGTTCGCTGGACAAGCCTTCGAAGTGCGCCATGTGGGGCAATCCCATCAGCGAAATGATGTTCGAGACCATGCGCTATTTCGGCGGCGCGTCCCAGGCCCTCGGCATCTATGACTACGCCGGCGGCTCCTCCAAGGACGCGTCCCTGGGCCTGTCCAAGCCCGCCTGGGAAACGCCCTACAAGGCCAAGGCCGAAGGCGGGGGCGGCTACCAGTACTGCTCCCGTCCCGTCATGACGGTGCTCAGCGACATCAATCCCTCCTACGACGGCAAGCTGCCCGGCAGCCGCTACGCGAGCGTCGGTGCCAGCGCCCTCAATGGCTTCAATGTCTCTGACGAGGTGGCGGCCATCGGCTCGGCCGAGCGCATAGACGGGAAGAACTTCTTCATCGGCCAGTCAACGTCGGCCAATGCCGACCAGGCTCCTTCGGTCAAGACCATTGCAGACCTGTCCTGGGCGCGCGGCCTGTCTCCCGAGGAGCCCAGCAAGGAAGGCACCTACTATGCCGCCGGTGTGGCCCGTTTCGGCGCCAGGAATGCCATCTTCGGCAACAGCCAGGGCAAGAATGCGCTGAGGACCTACTCCGTGGCCATTGCGTCACCGCTGCCGGAAATACGCTTTCCGATCGGTGGCAAACGCTTTGTGACCATTGCCCCGTTTGCCAAGACCGTCTCCGGCAGTGCCGGTGGCAGCACCGTGAACAATGCGGTCTTCACGCCGACCAACCAGATCGTCGACTACTACGTGGTCAACATTGCCAACACGGGCAAGGCGGACATCGATGCCTCGGTCAATGGCGGGCGGCCCTATGCGGAGTTCCGCATCAACTACGAGGACGTGGAGCAAGGCGCCGACCATGACATGGACGCCATCGCGCGCTACACGATCGCGCTGCAGGCCGATGGCAAGGTGAAGATCGACATGGTGTCCGAATACGCCGCTGGCGGCCTGGGACAGCACATGGGCTATGTGATCTCGGGCACCACCAAGGACGGCATGTACCTGGAGGTGCGTGACAAGGACACGGCCTCGGCCTACTACGCCTACAACACGCCACCCAATCGCGATCCGGGCTACTGCCGGGGCAGCATCTCGGCCCAGCAGCGCACGGAATGCACGAACCTGGGGCTCACGGCCACCCGCAGCTTCACTCCGGGCAATGCGACCGACGCGGGCAGCTTCCTGAAGGGGCCTCTGTGGTATGCCGCCAAGTACGGTGTGCCGGACCGCGACCCCTCCAAGATCACGGGAGATCCAGACAACTATTTTCTGGTGACCAATGCCGGCACGCTCAAGGACCAATTGACCAAGGCGTTCAACGACATCCTGCAGAGCATCAGTTCCGTGACGGCGGTCAGCGTGGACATGCCCACTGCGACACTGGGCGAAGGTGCCGACCTGTACCGGACCACGTTCGAGGTCCAGTACTGGAGCGGCGATGTCATCCGCGAGAAGCTCACCACCAGCGACAGAACGCTGGTCTGGAGCGCGGCGGAACTCCTGTCGGAGCGGTCCGCCGATGACCGCAAGATCTACTACCCCAGCAGGACCGGCAGTGCCGTGTCGCTGAGCCCTTTCACGTACTCCAGTCTCAGCGGGCAGCGTTCCGATGCGTCCTGGCTGGCCGTGCTCAACACGGACCCGGCCACGAACTCCGCCGATGGCCAGGCAAAAAAGCGCATCGAGTTCCTGCGTGGCGAGGTGCGCGATGACTTGCGCGTGCGCAAGCCCCTGGCCAGCGGAAAGCCCAATGTGCTGGGCGATATCGTCAATTCCTCGCTGGTGCGGGTCAAGGGCGGCCTGTACCGCGCCTCCGCCGCGGACAAGCTGGAGGGCAGCACCACCTATGCCGCCTTTGCCGCGAAACAGGCTGCCAAGGAGATGCTGTATGTGGGCGCCAACGACGGCATGCTGCACGCCTTCGACGCGGCATCGGGCAAGGAGGAGTTCGCCTTCATTCCATCGGGCGTGAAGAATTCGCTCAATGTCCTGACGTCCCGGTATGGCGCGGGCGGCGCTCCCCACCGCTACTTCGTGGACGGGACGCCCGTGGTCTCCGATGTCTACTTCGGCAACGCCTGGCACAGGGTGCTGGTCGGCAGCCTGGGCGCGGGCGGGCGGCAGGTCTTCGCGCTGGACGTCACGGACCCCACCTCCCCCCGGTTGCTGTGGGAGTTCGGCGTTGAAC
This sequence comes from Delftia sp. S65, assembly GCF_016516495.1. Taxonomy (NCBI): domain Bacteria; kingdom Pseudomonadati; phylum Pseudomonadota; class Betaproteobacteria; order Burkholderiales; family Comamonadaceae; genus Delftia; species Delftia sp. S65. The sequence goes on along the minus strand of NZ_JACVUR010000083.1, from coordinate 1,260 downwards.
AGGACGAACGCATGGGTTACTCGATGCCCACGCCCGTCGTTGCGCGGCTCAACGACGCCGGCCGGTCCAAGGGCAGGTGGGTGGTATTCCTGTCCAATGGCTACCAGGCGTCAAACAGCGCCTCCGGCGAGTCCAGCCTGTTTGTGCTGGATGTCTCCAGTGGCGAGGTCATCCGGCGCTTTGATTTCGCGGCAGGCATGACGGCCGCGGAGCTGAGCGCGCTGCCTGCGCCGAAAAACGGCCTGTCGCGCGCCGCCGTGGTGGACAACAACGGCGATGGCAAGGTGGACCTGGCCTATGCCGGTGATCTTGCGGGCAATGTATGGCGCGTGGACCTGGCCAGCGGTGCCAGCGGCTCATGGAATGCGCAACTGTTCTTTGTGGCACGCGAGTCCGAACGCAGCGGGGGCAAGCGGCTGTCCATCACCACCGCACCCTACGTGGTGCGGCACTCCAGCGGCAAGGGCGATGTGGTGGCCTTCGGTACGGGCCGCTTCATGACGGATGACGACAAGCTGGACATGCGCCGGCAATCGGTGTTCGGTATCTGGGATCGCTACGGCACACCCGCCACGACTGCGCCGCAGCCGCTGCCTACCGCCGGCAAGGGACGCGGGGATCTGCAGGCCCAGCAGTTCACCCAGGTGAGCGGCTTTCCGGGCAAGTTCGCCCTGTCGGCCAACCCGGTCACCTGGTACAAGGACGCCACCAGCACCGCCGACTCCAATGTGCACAGCTGGGGCTGGTACGTCGATCTGCCGCGCGATGGAGAAAGACTGGTCTACGACATGAGCCTGTACGGGCGGGGTCTGGTGTTCACCTCCATCCGGCCACCGCTGGGCGACCCCTGCTCCGCAGGCCTGGCCAGCACGATCTACGCCATCGATCCCGACACCGGGGGCAAGACCGACTATGTCGCCTTCGATGTGAACGGCGACGGCATCTTCAACGCCGCCGACAACCTGGCAGGCCAGCAGGTCAACGGCCGCGAGGTGGGGCCGGGCAGGACCACCATCAGCGGCGCGAAGATCTTCGACTCCAGCGGAAAGCCAAGCGGGGCGGGAGACCCAGTCAAGACCGGGGGCGACGATATCAACAGCGGAGTGGACCGGGGGCGACAGAGCTGGCGCCGCCAGCCAGCGAACCCGTGACCGCCATGCCATCCACTACACACAGGGGCCTGCCGGCCCCGGCCGTCTGGCTGGCCCTGCGGGCCCCCAAGGAGAAATGCGTGCGCAGCAAGCTAAATGGATTCACGCT
>NZ_JACVUR010000082.1:0-8796 GCF_016516495.1 Delftia sp. S65 | reverse complement strand
CCCCTTGGTTCGTAGCCAAGTACTCTATCCAGCTGAGCTACAGCCGCCAAGACAACGATTGTATATCAATTTCCGGCCTCTCCGCAAAAATTGCAACCATCGCAAACTCCGGGCCCCGTGGCGCACCGGCTGGCCTATATTGGCCGGTCGCGGATGCAGGCCCTGCCCTGCACCTGCGCGGGAGACAAACACAGCGAGCGGCCCGCCGCAGCGGCGGGAACGACAAGACATGACAGACAAGCGCGCGGCCATGCAGCCGCAACCGCCCGAGGGCGCCATGTGGGGGCAGCTGTTTCGCCGCAGCGCCCGCCCCTCCCTGAGCCTGCAGGGCCAGATCCGCGAGATGCTGGTCGATGCCATCCTCTCGGGCATCCTCGCACCCGGCGAATCCATTCCCTCCAGCCGCGAGCTGGCGCGCCACCTGGGCGTGGCACGCATCACCGTCGTGCTGGCCTACCAGCAACTGGCCGAGGAAGCCTTTTTGCTGAGCCGCCAGCGCAAGGGCCACTTTATCCATCCCGACGTACTCAAGGGGCGCACGCCGGGCGGCGCTGCGGCCAGCAGCACGCCTGGCGAAGGCCGCCGCACCGACTGGTCGCGGCGCCTGTGGCTGCTGCCCAGCCAGCAGCGCAGCATCGTCAAGGAAGAGGACTGGCAGCGCTACCCCTATCCCTTCCTGTACGGCCAGTTCGACAAGGAGCTGTTTCCCACGGCCGCCTGGCGCGAATGCTGCCTCAAGGCCCTGGGCGTGCTGGACATACGCCAGTGGGCGCCCGACCAGATCGCGCGCGACGACGAGATGCTGATCCAGCAGGTGCAGACCAAGATCCTGCCCAGGCGCGGCGTCTGGGCCTCGGCCGACGAGCTGATCATTACCGTGGGTGCGCAGCACGCCCTCTACATGGTGGCCGACCTGCTGATGCGCGAGGGCACGGCCGTGGGCATCGAGGAGCCCGGCTACCCCGACGCGCGCAACATCTTCAGCAGCCGCACTTCACAGGTCATCCCGCTGCCGGTGGACGGCCAGGGCCTGCCGGTCACGCCGCTGCTGCGCCAGCTCGACTACCTCTACGTGACCCCCAGCCACCAATGCCCCACGGGCGTGACCATGCCGCTGGCGCGGCGTGAGGCGCTGCTGGAGATGGCCGAGGCGCACGACATCATCCTCATCGAGGACGACTACGAGAGCGAGAGCAGCTTCGACGGCCAGCCCATTCCGGCGCTCAAGAGCCTGGACCGCAGCAACCGCGTGATCTACGTGGGCAGCCTGTCCAAGAGCCTGGCGCCGGGCCTGCGCGTGGGCTACATCGTGGCTGCGCCCGAGCTGATACGCGAGCTGCGCGCGCTGCGCCGGCTCATGATCCGCCACCCCGCCACCTTCGTGCAGCGCACGCTGGCCATGTTCATCTCCCTGGGCCACTACGAGGCCCAGCAGCGGCGCCTGGCCCAGGCGCAGAAGGAGCGGCACGCGGCGCTGACGGCCGCCATGGCCGAGCATGCCCCCGGCTGCCGCATCACGCCCGTGCGCGGCGGCGGCTCGTGCTGGGTGCAGTTGCCCGACCACATTCCTGTCGAAGCCCTGGCGCAGCGCGCCGCAGCGCACGGCGTGCTCATCGAGCCCGGCGATGTGTTCTTCGCACGCCCGGGCACGCCCGGCAGCTACATGCGCATGGGCTACCAGTCCATACCCGCCAACGACATCGGCCAGGGCGTGAAGGCCCTGGCCGATGCGATCCGTGAGGAGCAGCCCGAGAAGTAACGCAAGGAGTGGCCGGAACCGGCCCTGCCGGTCCCGTCGCCCTGAGTCAGTACTTCTGCGGTTCGGGCTGCGCGGCCTCGGACAGCGAGGACACCACCGGCGCCACGCCACGCTGCAGGAACTGCCGCACGCCATAGGCCAGCAGCAGGATGCACAGGCTGGCCACGCCCAGCGCCAGCGGTGTGCGCTGCTCGGGAATGAAGGCCATGGCGATGACGATGGACAGCATGCCGAAGATGGCGAACCAGGTCAGGTACGGATAGCACCACATGCGCACCTTGAGCAGGTGCGGCGCCTCACGCTCCAGGCGGGAGCGCAGGCGCAGCTGCGAGATGGCGATCAGGATGTAGACGAAGATCGCCACCGTGCCGTAGGAATTGACCAGGAAGGCGAACACCTTGTCGGGCGACACATAGGACATCACCACGGCGCCGTAGCCGAACACCGTGGCCACCAGGATGGCGCGCGTGGGCACGCCGTTGCGGCTGACCTTGGCCAGCGCCTGGGGCGCATCGCCGCGCCGCGTCAGCGCGAACAGCATGCGCGAGGATGCATACAGCCCCGAGTTGAGCGCCGACAGAACGGCCGTCAGCACGATGGCGTTCATGATCTGCGCGGCAGCCGGCACGCCCATGGTGTTCAGTGCGCTCACATACGGCGTGGCGATGCCAACCGCATTCCAGGGCACCAGGCAGGCCACCAGGAAGATGGAGCCCACATAGAACACCAGCACGCGCGTGATCACCGAGCTGGTGGCCTTGGCCACGGCCTTCTGCGGCTCGGCCGTTTCAGCCGCCGCGATGGTCACGATTTCGGCGCCGAAGTAAAAGCCCGTGGCCGCCACGGCCCCGGTCAGCACCGGCACGATGCCGTTGGGCATGAAGCCGCCATTGCCGGTGAGGTTGCCGAAGTGCATGCCCTGCGACGCAGGCGTCAGGCCCAGCACGTAGACGCCGGCCACGAACAGGAAGACCACGATGGCCGCCACCTTGATGGAGGCGAACCAGAACTCGAACTCGCCAAAGGACTTGACCGAGACCAGGTTGGTCAGCGTCAGCATCACCAGCAGCACCAGGCTGATGCTCCAGTTGGGGACATCGGGCAGCCAGTAGCGCACCAAGTCGGCACCGGCCACGGCCTCCAGCGCCACGACGATGACCCAGAAGTACCAGTACATCCAGCCCGTCAGAAAGCCTGCCAGCCGGCCCACGCCGGGGCGGTCGCGCCAGGCCTCTCGCGCATATTCGTAGAAGGACCCTCCGCCGGGCATGGAGCAGGCCAGCTCGCCCAGCATGCGCATGACCAGCACCACGAGCAGGCCCGTGATGAGGAAGGAAAGAATCGCGGCCGGCCCGGCCGACTTGATGACCACGCCGCTGCCCACGAACAGCCCGGCGCCGATGACGCCGCCCAGGGCGATCATGGTCATGTGCCGCTGTTTGAGCCCGTGTGAAAGCCCCGGCGAAGAGGCTTGCTGATGTCCGATCATGTCTTGTCTCCTGTTGCGTTCAGGCGCCACGGCTGATGCTCTGTTGTGGTGGCTGCGCAGGTGCGCGCCTTGCCGTGGCGTATCCGGTGTTCCCGGTGGCACGGGGCCGCAAGGCCCCGCGCCGTCAGGCGGCCGCCACCGGCGGGCGGTCCTTGCGGAAGGCGTTCTTCACGGCGATCTTTCCGTCCTTGAAGGTGAAGACATCCACCATGCGCGCTTCCACGCGCAGGCCGTCGGCCTTGGTGCCCTTGAAGGTGCTCTCGGACACGCCACGGTCGCCCTGCACGAAATGGTCTCCATCGAGCCAGGCCGCATCGGGGAAGGCCTGCCAGGCCATCTGAAAGCCCTCGCGCACCGCCTGGCGGCCGACGAAGCTGCGGCCCATGAGATCGGGCCCGGCCACGGCGTGGAACTCGCATTCATCGGCCATGAAGCCCATCAGGGCCTCGATGTCGTGGCGGTTCCAGGCCTCGGCGAAGCGGGCCAGGAACTGGGCATCTGGAGGGTTGGTGTCTGCGCTCATGCTGTCTCCTTGTCTGTGGTGGGTACCACGGCGCCGGGCCCCGGGCAGGGCCGCCGCACCGCGTCATCGAAATGTCGATGGGCCATGGTAGGTAGCAGGCACACGGACCCGTTAGAACCAGATGCCATCAATCGTTAGGTCCAGGCGCGCGCACCGGCCGCCACTGGCTCTATCGAAAGCTGGGCTGTGGCGCTAACTGGCTCCATGGCCTGCTGGCTATGCTGATTCCATCGTCGGCGCACCGCCTTGCAGGGCTTGCCGGCATTGGCCCCATTCCACCGAATCCATAGCAAAAAGCGGCAGATCCCAAGCCGCCGCACCAGGAGACATCCGCCATGAAAGCCGAGGACATCCGCCCCAGCCACCTGCGTCCCTACGACCCTCAGTACGACCCGCTGGTGGCCGCCAACCCGGGCCACGGCACGGGCTATGCGCCCACCTACTGGGTCGGCACGGCGGGACGCCCGCCAGACGATGACGGCCCGGTCAGCGGCGACATGGACGTGGACGTGGCCATCGTCGGCTCGGGCTTCACGGGCCTGGCCACGGCCCTGTTCCTGGCGCGCGAGCACGGCATCCGCGCCGTGGTGCTGGACGCCAACCAGACCGCCTGGGGCTGCACCAGCCGCAATGGCGGCCAGGGGCAGAACGCCAGCGGGCGCCTGTACCGCTCGCAATGGATCGCACGCTGGGGCAAGGACGTGGCGCTCAAGCTCGACGCCGAGATCCGCGAGGGCTTCCAGACCTTCAAGGACCTGGTGGCCGAATTCCCCGAGTGCGAGCCCCAGCCCGGCGGCCACCTCTACATCGCTCACCGCGAAAAGAAACTCGACTTCCTGCGCAACGAGACCCAGATCATGCGCGAGGTCTTCGGCTACGACGCCCGCATGCTCAGCCCCGAGGAGCTGCGCCGCGACTATGTGAACGATGCCGACAGCCATGGCGCCATGCACGAGCCCGACGGCATCGGCGTGCACCCGCTCAAGCTGGCCTTCGGCTACCTGCGCAAGGCGCGGGAGCTGGGCGTCAAGGTGCACCCGGCCAGCCCGGTGCTGGACGTCGAGACGCGCAACGGCGTGCACCACCTGCGCACGCCCGGCGGCACCGTGCGCGCGCGCGCCGTGGGCTTTGCCACGGGCGGCTACACCAGCAATGCCCTGCATGGCAGCCTGCGCTCCAAGATCATGCCCATCCTCTCGAACTCGCTGGTCACGCGGCCGCTGACCGAGCAGGAGCTGGAGGCCACGGGCTTCAAGACCACCCAGGTCATCACCGACACCCGCACGCTGCGCTTTTACTACCGCCGCCTGCCCGACAACCGCGTGCAGATCGGCAGCCGCAGCGCCGTCACGGGTGCCGATGCGCCCAACCCCATCCACATGGCCAAGCTGGTGGACGGCCTGCACCGCAAGTTCCCGGCGCTCAAGGGCATCACCATCGACTACTCCTGGTGGGGCTGGGTCGATGTGAGCCACGACATGATGCCGCGCGTCTTCCAGCCCGATCCGGCCCAGAGCATCTTCTACGCCGTGGGCTATGGCGGCAACGGCGTCTCCTTCTCGGCCCACGCGGGCCGGCGCATGGCCGAGCGCATCTCGGGGCGCCAGAGCAAGACCTTCGAGCTGCCCATCTACAACTCGGAGCTGGAGTATCCGAACGTCTTCAACATGGTGCGTTCGCCCGCGTTTGCGCCGTTTCGCCGGCTGGGGCAGCGGTTCCTGTACCACTGGTACTACATGCGCGACGAAAAGCTCTGAACCCCAACAGATTGCTGCTTGGGCCGGCCTCCTGCAGGGGGCCGGCCCTTTTTTTCAGCAGCGCCGGGGGCAGCCAGCTGCTACCGGTTCCGCATCCAGTCGGCCGTGTTCATGAAGCTGGCCTTGAGGCGCACGCGCAAATCCTCGGGCACGCCGGTCTCGCCCATGGCCTGGTCCATGCAGGCCACCCATTGGTCGCGTTCCAGGATGCCGATGGAAAACGGCATGTGGCGCATGCGCAGGCGCGGATGGCCGAAGCGCTCCTGGTAATGGTCCGGGCCGCCCAGCCAGCCGCACAGGAACCAGAACAGCTTCTGGCGCGCATCGGCCAGGGTGCTGCCGTGGGCGGCACGTAGTTCGGCATAGCCGGGCTCCAGGTCCATCAGATCGTAGAAACGGTCCACCAGGGCCTGCACCCTGGGCTCGCCGCCGATCCATTCATAGGGGGTCTGGGGGGCGTTGTTCTGGGATTCCTCTGACATGGCGAAAAGCGGCTGGCGGCTGAGTGAAACCCGCGATTGTCAGGCATGTGCCATGTCCGTGCCCGTACCGGTATCCGTGGGGGCCCCGGCACGCAGGAAGCCGTACACCGCCAGCGCCGTGAGCACCGTGATGCCCGCCAGCACATCCAGCAAGATGCCAAAGGCCTGGCCATAGGCCGCCAGCACGGCGGGTGCAGACAGGCCGGGCAGCAGGGCCATGGCCTCGGCGATGTTCCCCGTCACCAGCAACTGCGCCGCGCGGCCGGTGGCATGCACCGCCTGCACCGCCTGGGGCGCCTGAGCTGCCAGGTCCGACAGACGCCATGCCAGCAATGCAGCCAGCCCCGCGCCCACCAGCGCCAGCGCCATGCCTTCGCCCGCCACGCGCACCGTGCTGAAAATTCCCGTGGCCATGCCGGCGCGCTCGCTGGGCACCACGCTCACGGCCAGGCCATCCATCAAACCCCAGGGCAGCCCGATGCCCAGGCCGATCAGCAGCAGCGGGGGCGCCATCTGCGCAAAGGCCGTGCCCGGCGCGCACCCGCCCAGCCACAGCAGGCCCGCCGCGCAAACCAGCAACCCCGCCAGGCACAGCAGCGCGGCCGAAACCCAGCGCGTGAGCCAGCCCGCCAGCAACGGCACGAACAGCATGGGCAGGGACAGCACAAACATCAGCTGCCCCGCCTGCAGCGGCGCCATGCCCTCCACGCCGATGAAGCGCACCGGCAGCAGCACCAGCAGCACCACGAAGGCATAGGCCGGCGCACCCGCCAGCAACTGCACGCCCACGAAACGCGGATAGCGAAACAGCGACAGGTCCAGCATGGGCTGCCCCGTGCGCTGCTGCACGCGCCGCTCCACGGCCACAAAGGCCGCCAGCGCCAGCGCGGCACCGGCCAGCGGCAGCAGCGCCGCCCCGCTGGACCAGCCCGCCTCCGGCCCCTGCAGCACGCCCCAGGTCAGCAGCGCCAGGGCTGCGGTGAACAGCAGCGCACCGGCCCGGTCCAGCCGCTGCGCCTTCGGATTGCGCGACTGAGGCATGCAGCGCAGCCCCAGCACCAGCGCGGCCAGCGCCACGGCGGCCACGCAAAGCACCACGCCGCGCCAGCCCGCCACGCCCAGCAACCAGCCCGACAGCAACGGCCCGAAGGCCAGGCCCACGCCAAACGACGTGCCCACGCCACTGAAGGCACGCATGCGCGCCGTCCCGTCGAACACCTGGGCCAGCGCCGCCGTGCCGCCCGCCAGCGCGGCCGCCGCGCCCAGGCCCTGCAGCGCACGCAGCAGGTTGAACACGACAATGGCCCCCTGCCCGCCCAGGCAGGCCTGGGCCAGCGCACTGGCCAGCACCACGCCCAGCCCGGTCAGGAAAACGTGCCGCCGCCCGTGCAGATCGGCCAGCGCGCCGGCCGCCATCAGCGTGGCGCCAAAGCTCAGCATGAAGGCATTCGTCACCCAGTTGAGCGCCAGCGGCCCGCCGCCCAGCGCCTCGCGCAGCGCAGACAGGGCCACGGCCGGCCCGGTAAAGCTCAGCGGCATCGCCAGCGCCGCAAGGCACACCGACAACAGCACCCAGACCGGGGATGCATGCGGTCGCGCTGTACCGTGGAGCGCATCCGGTGCGCGGGAAGAAGTCAGGCAGGAGGACATGGTTGGCAAGGCTTTCGCAATTTCCCGGCCGCACGTGGCCAGGCATGCATGAACGATAAAAGCGCTGCAATGCCGTGAAAATAGGCGCCAGACTCCCCACACTCCCAACCCCAGGTTGGCAATCGACATGGACAGCTTCAGCGGACTCGAATCCTTTGTGCGTGCAGCCGACCTGCTGAGCTTTGCCGAGGCCGGGCGCGCCCTGGGCATCTCGGCCTCGGCCGTCGGCAAGAACGTGGCGCGGCTGGAACAGCAGCTGGGCCTGCGCCTGTTCCAGCGCACCACGCGCCAGGTGCGGCTCACACAGGAAGGCGCGCTGTTCCATGAGCGCTGCCGCCGCATCCTGGATGAACTGCACGATGCGCGCGCCACCATGCAGGCCGCCGCCGAGGCGCCGCGCGGACGGCTGCGCGTGAGCCTGCCCACCATCGGCTACCGCTTCCTGCTGCCCGTGCTGCCCGAGTTCCAGGCCCTGTACCCGGAGGTTGACCTGGACCTGGACTTCAACGACCACCTGGTGGACGTGGTCGAGGCCGGCCTGGACGTGGTCATCCGCAGCGGCGAACTGGCCGACTCACGCCTGGTCGCGCGCCGGCTGGGGCCGTTCCGCTTCATCCTGGCCGGCTCGCCCGACTACCTGGCGGCACGAGGCATACCGCAATCCCCCGCCGAACTGGCACAGCACAGCTGCCTGCGCTACCGCTTCCTGAGCAGCGGCAAGCTGGAGGAATGGGTGCTGCCCGGCATGCCGCCCCACCTGCCCGCCGCCCTGGTCTGCAACAACATGGAAGCCATGCTGGGCGCGGCCGTGGCGGGCATGGGGCTGGCCTATATGCCGGACTTCCTGGCGCGGGATGCACTGGGGCGTGGCGAGCTGCAGCGGGTGCTGGCGGAGGACCTGACGCACACGGGGCAGTTTTCGGCGCTGTGGGCGTCGAGTCGGCAGTTGTCGCCTAAGGTGAGGGCGTTTGTGGATTTTGTGGGGGAGAGGCTGTTCAAGGAGTCTTGAACGGGGCCGTCCCCTGCTGTTGCTCGTTTCTGCCCCTGGTGTTGCTCGTTTCTGCCCCTGGTGTTGCTCGTTTCTGCCCCTGCCGGGTGGTTGTTTTTCGAGGCCGGGTCTCGGCCCGGCGGCCGAC
>NZ_JACVUR010000081.1:0-11107 GCF_016516495.1 Delftia sp. S65 | reverse complement strand
AGTGCGGGTTCCCGTGTGAAAGTAGGTCATCGTCAGGCTCTTACAGCCCAAAAAACCCCGTAGCCCAAAGCTACGGGGTTTTTTGCTTGTTTGCGCAGAAGTACTTGTATCGTCGCCTGCGCGATGTGCGTGCGCCATGGTGGGCGCAAACGGCTTGAAAGATGAACATGCAACTGCAAGACATTCTGTATTCCCAAGGGTTCGGCATCCGCCGCGTGTGTTCGGGACTGGTCCAGCAGGGCTGGGTGGAACTGTGGGACACCGAGGCCAATGACTGGGTGCGTTGCCTCGACTCCACTCAGGACATCGATCCTGAAGGCCTGCGCTATCGCGTGCAGGGCGTGGAGTGGGCCTATCACGCGCTGGGCTATGTGCTGCTGCACAAGCCGGCGGGCACGGAGTGCTCGCAAAAACCGTCGACCTATCCGAGCATTTACTCGCTTTTGCCCTTGCCGCTGCGGCTGCGCCCGAACAAGGGTGCCGTGCAGGGCGTGCAGGCCGTGGGGCGGCTGGACCAGGACACGACGGGTCTGCTGCTGCTCAGCGATGACGGTCAGTTCATCCACCGCATGAGTTCGCCCAAGAAGCATGTGCCCAAGATCTATCGCGTGACCACCAAGCATCCGGTCGATGCCGGCCAGGTGCAGCGCCTGCTCGACGGCGTGGTGCTCGACGATGACCCCAAGCCCGTCAAGGCCGCTGCTTGTGAGCAGGTGAGCGAGCATGTGCTGGACCTCACGCTGACCGAAGGCAAGTACCACCAGGTCAAGCGCATGATCGCGGCCGTTGGCAATCGCGTCGAGGGCCTGCATCGCTGGAAGATTGGCGAGCTGGAGCTCACCGAGGACCTGCAGCCGGGCCAGTGGCGATGGTTGACGGCCGAGGACCTGGCCAAGCTCAAGGCCAAGTGAGGCAGGGGGCCGCGTTTCCATGATGAATTCCGCTGACCCTGGCCAGGGCTGGGCCCTGTTGTGCACTGCTTTCGATGCGCCCGTGCCGGATGCGCTGCGTATCCAGCAGGACGTGCTGATCGTGGTGGATAGCCGCGGCATGATCGATGCCGTGCTGGAGCGCGGTGATCCCCGCCGCGCCGCTCTGGAGGCCGCGCATGCGGCCGCAGGCACGCTGCAGCGCCTGCCCGAAGGCCAGTACCTTTTGCCCGGCATGGTGGACCTGCATGTGCATGCACCGCAATGGCCGCAAAGCGGCAAGGCCCTGGATGTGCCGCTGGAAACCTGGCTGCAGGAGTACACCTTTCCCCTGGAAGCGCGCTACAGCGATGCCGGCTTTGCCGCTTCGGTCTACGACAGCGTGGTGCGCACGCTGCTGGCCAATGGCACGACGACGGCCATGTACTTCGGCACCATCCACGCCGTGGGCAACCAGGTGCTGGCCGAACGCTGCCTGGCCCTGGGCCAGCGCGCCCTGGTGGGCAAGGTGGCGATGGACGAGCCGTCGCAATGCCCCCCGTACTACAAGGACGCCAGCGCCGCCGAAGGCATTGCCGAGACGGCGCGCTTCATCGACTGGCTGCGCCAGCATCCGGACAACGCGCAGCAGCGCGTGCTGCCGGTGATCACGCCGCGCTTCATTCCTTCGTGCACCGACGAGCTGCTGCGCGGCCTGGGCGACCTGGCTGGACGCACCGGCGCCCATGTGCAAACCCATTGCTCCGAGAGCGACTGGGCGCATGCCCATGTGCTGGAACGCCAGGGCCGCACCGATGCGCATGCGCTGCATGATTTCGGCCTGCTCACGCGCCGCACGGTCGTGGCCCATGCCAACTTCCTCACGGCCGATGACGTGGCACTGATGGCGCGCACGGGCGCCTCGGTAGCGCATTGCCCTCTGTCCAACTTCTATTTCGCCAACAGCGTGTTCCCGGCCCGCAGCGGCCGTGAGCAGGGCCTGGGCATGGGGCTGGCCACGGACATCTCGGGCGGCTACAGCCCCAGCATGTTCGATGCCTGCCGCCACGCCATGACGGCCTCGCTGGCCTTGCATGAGGGGGTGGACCCGGCCCTGGGCGCTTCGCAGCGCGGCAGGGCGGGGCAGGGCGTGCAGGCCCGCATCGACCACGTCTTTGCGCTGTGGCTGGCCACGGCGGCGGGGGGCGATGCGCTGGACCTGCCGATTGGCCGCATCGAGCCCGGCCACGCCATGGACGCCCTGGCCATCGACTGCCAGGGGCCTGACTCCAATGTCCAGATCTGGCCCGGCGCGGATGGGCCGGCCGACATTCTGCAAAAGATCATCCACCACGCCACGCGCGCCAATGTGGCCAGCACCTGGGTGCAGGGCGAGTGCGTGCACCGGCGCCAGGCCGCCGGCGCTGTCACTGCTGTCTGAGCGCCGCAGTCTTTAGGCTGCGGCCGTTTTCCGCATTTTTCCGTCCCATGACCGAACCGACCTCCTCCTACGAAGGGCGCCTGATCGCCCGCCCCGACGACCGCGTCTCGCTGTCACAGGCCCTGTTGCTGGGCCTGCAGCATGTGATGGCCATGGACGTGTATGTCGTGCCCTTCATCATTGCCTCGGCCCTGGCGCTGTCGCAAGCCGATGCGGCGTCCATGATCCAGTCCACCTTTCTTGCCGCAGGCGTGGGCACGCTGATCCAGACCGCCTGGTGCATGCGCATGCCTGTTGCGCAAGGGCCTTCCTACATTCCGCTGGGTGCCATCCTGGCCGTGGCCTTTGGCGCGGGCGGTGGCTTCGGCGGCATGGGAGCCGTCTATGGCGCGCTGATTCCGGGAGCTCTGATCGTCATCGCACTGGGTGCGCTGGGCTGGTTCCACCGCGTGATCCGCTGGCTGGTGCCGCCCATCGTCGGCGGCACCATCATCCTCGTGGTGGGGCTGTCGCTGCTGCCGATTGCGCTCAGCGCCAACGTGTTCTCGGTGCATGGCGGCATGACGGTCAACCAGTCCATTGCCCTGGCTTCGGTGTCGGCGGCGCTGCTGATCGCGGCCATGATGCTGGGCCTGCGCTTTGACAACCGGCTGGGCCGCTGGATGCGCCTGTCGTCGGTGATCATCGCGCTGGCCGGCGGCACGGCCGTGGCCTGGGCCATGGGCCTGTTCGCCTGGCAGCCGGTTGCGGATGCTCCCTGGCTGACGCTGCCCAAGCTGGCCGGCATCGACTATCCGCTGCAGTTCAGCCTGCCTGCCGTGCTGACCTTTGTCGTGATCTATCTGGTGGTCATGGCGGAAACCACGGGCACCTGGTTTGCGGTATCGGCCGTGATCAACCAGCCCATCACCAGCCGCCAGCTCGACCGTGGCGCCGTGGGCGAGGGCCTGAGCTGCAGCGTGGCCGCACTCATCGGCGCCACGCCGGTCACCGGCTACTCCACCAATGCGGGCGTGATCTCGATCACAGGCGTGGCCAGCCGCATGGTTTTCATTGCAGCCGGCCTGGTGCTGGCCTGCCTGGGCTTTCTGGGCAAGTTCTCGGCGCTGATTGCGGCCATTCCCTCGCCCGTGATCGGCGGCATGTTCGCCGTGGTCTGCGTGACCATTGCCATGGCGGGCATCCGCATCCTGCGCCATGTGCGCCTGGACGAGCGCGCCATGCTGGTGGTGGGCGTGCCCATCATCTGCTCCTTCTTCGCCACGCTGGCTCCCAAGGACTGGGTCCAAACCCTGCCGGACATGCTGCAGTACCTGCTGGGCTCGGCCGTGACCGTGGGGGCCATGGCCGCCATGGTGATGAACCTCATCCTGCCGCGTGCGCAGGGGGACGACGCACCGGCCAAGGACCAGGTGGTCTGAACGCCGCAGGGGTCTGCGCCCGCAAACCCATGAGAAAAGGCCATGCGCAGCGGTTGCGCATGGCCTTTTTGCTGGAGGAGGCGTGAGGCGGGCAGGGCCGCGGTATTCAGCGCCGGTCCAGGTCGTCGATGGATGCGCTCCAGCGGCTGTCCCAGTTGCCGCGCTCGCGCACCTGGTCGATCTGGCGGCGGTCGCGCTTGGTGGGGCGGCCGTCGTGCTGTTCGGCAATGCTGCTGGCGGGCTCGGGCGCCAGCCGGCGCTGCTCGGCCAGGCGCTCCCGCTCGGCCAGGCTTGCGGCGGTTTCTTCGTAGAGGGCCTGGGCCACGGGTGCGGGGCCGCGCATGCCGGACAGGCCACGAATGACCACGGTGCGCGGAATCTGGCCCTGGCGCAGCACCACGGTGTCGCCGCAGCGCACCTCGCGCGCGGGCTTGACCAGGGCTCCGTTGACGGTGATGCGGCCCTTGCCGATCTCTTCTACCGCCAGGCTGCGCGTCTTGTAGAAACGCGCGCACCACAGCCATTTGTCCAGACGCATGGATTCGATATCGGTCATGGCGTTATTGTGCGCGCGGCGCGGGGTGCTTGCCAGTGGCCGGTTGCAGCGGAATCGCCACGTGAGCGTGCAAACCGCAGACCAGGCCTTGCCGGTAGATGTTGCGCAGTTCGATGGCGCCGCCCAGCGTCTGCACGATCTCGTGGCAGATGGCCAGCCCCAGGCCCGAGCCGCTGCGCGCATTGCCGGCCGAGAACGGCTGGAACAGCCGCTGGGCCAGGTCGCTGTCTATGCCCGGCCCGCTGTCGCGCAGGCTGAGCACGGCCTGGCTGCCGGCCTGGTGCACGCTGATGTGCAGGCTGCCGGCCGCAGGCATGTGGCGTATGGCGTTGTGCAGCAGGTTGCGCGTGAGTTCGCGCAGCATCCATTCATGGGCCGGCACGGGGCAGGGTTCGGTGTCTATGGAGAAGTCGATGTCCTGCTCGGCAATCAGCGGCGACAGTTCGATGGCCACGTCGCGCACCACTTCGTCCAGCAGGCTGTGCGCGGGCGACGCCGGCTCGGCGCTGTCTTCCTGCCGTAGCTGCTCGACCTTGGCCAGCGCCAGCATCTGGTTGGCCAGCCGCGTGGCGCGGTCCACGGTAGCGCCGATTTCCTCGAAGGCCTGCTCGGCCGGCACATCGCCGCGCTGGGCCGACTGCAGCTGGGCCTTGAGCACGGCCAGCGGCGTGCGCAACTGGTGCGATGCATCGCGCACAAAGCGCTTCTGGTCCGACAGCAGCTGTCGCAGCCGCAGCATGAGCTGGTTGATGGCCTCCAGCAACGGCTGCAATTCACGCGGCGCAGCGGGGGCCGACAGCGGGCTCAGGTCGCCGCGCGGGCGCGAGCGCAGGTCGCTGCTGAGCTGGCGCACGGGCTGGGTGGCCCGCTGCACCACAAAGATCACGATCAGCGCCACGGCAGCCACCAGCAGT
Organism: Delftia sp. S65; assembly: GCF_016516495.1. Taxonomy (NCBI): domain Bacteria; kingdom Pseudomonadati; phylum Pseudomonadota; class Betaproteobacteria; order Burkholderiales; family Comamonadaceae; genus Delftia; species Delftia sp. S65. The sequence continues at coordinate 5,867 of NZ_JACVUR010000081.1, read as the reverse complement.
GCCTGGCGTGCCAGCGTGGTGCGCAGGATCTGCAGGGCCAGGGTCTCGCGCAGCTCCAGCGTCTCGGCCACCTGGATCACGGCCATGCCGCGCCCCTTGGCGCTGGCCACGGGCTGCAGCAGCACGGCCATGCGCACGGGCCGGCCGCGGAACTGTGCGTCGTAGAAATCGACCAGGGCCGCGTAGGGCGGGCGTTGGGGGATGACGCCGTGCCACATGGGCAGCTCGCCAAAGCCCGACACCATTTCCCCGTCCAGCGTGGAGACGCGGTAGAACATGCGGCTCTGGTTGTCGGCCTCGAAGATCTCCAGCGCGGAGTAGGGAACGATGGCATGCAACTGGGCGGACTCGTCATAGCCCGTCACATCCAGCTGCTCGCTGATGCTCTTGGCCGATGCCAGCAGCGTGCGGTCATAGGCCGTGTTCAGCGCAGCCAGCGTCTGGTGGTACAGGCTCCAGGTATTGAAGCCAATGAACAGAATGACGGGGACGAGAATGCCCGTCAGCAGCTGGCGGCGCAGCGACCAGGGCTGGCGCGCGCGGGCGGGGGCGGGAAGGGGAAGACCGGGGTCGCGCATGGGCTTGCGGTACAGGAATGCGGCAATGCGTCAGGCCGACTCGGCCTTGAGCAGATAGCCCAGGCCGCGCAGCGTGACCAGTTGCACGCCCGTGCCCGACAGCTTCTTGCGCAGCCGGTAGGCGACGACTTCCACGGCCTCGTACTGCACGTCGGACTCGCCGGGAAACACCAGCGCGAACAGCCGCTCCTTGGCCACGGCATGGCCGGGGCGCGCCAGCAGGGCGTGCATCAGGGCCAGCTCGCGGGGCGTCAGCTCCATGATCTCGCCATCGCGGTGGATGGCGCCGCTGGTCTTGTCGTAGCGCAGAGCGCCCATGGCAATGGTCTCGGGCGGCGGCTTGGGCGCGAAGCTGTCGCTGCTGCGGCGCAGCAGGGCGCGCAGCCGGGCCTCCAGCTCGTCGAGGTCGAAGGGCTTGGCCAGGTAGTCGTCCGCGCCGGCGTTCAGGCCCAGCACGCGATCGCCCACGGTGCCGCGCGCAGTCAGTATGAGCACGGGCGTGCGCAGGCCCTGGCCGCGCGCACGCTCCAGCACCTGCAGGCCGTCCAGGCCGGGCAGGCTCAAATCCAGCACCACGGCGTCGGGCTCGCGCACCAGCCACTGCGCCAGGGCCGAGGGGCCGTCGGCCGCCGTCTCCACCTGGATGCCGCGCCGGATCAGCGTGCGCTGCAGCGTGGTGCGCATGGCGTTGTCATCTTCTACGAGCAGCAATTGCATGGCCCGCACGTTAGCACCGGGCGCGATGCAGGCCATCGCGCCAAGAGCGATCTAGGGATTCCCCTAGGGGTTTGGACAGCCATTTGACAGGTAGCGAACCGATCATCGACAGCCTTACAACACAAGGAGTCAAACCATGCGTCGTGATACTTTTCTGAAGTCGCTGGCCGCACTGGCCGCCGCAGGCAGCCTGCCGCTGTCTGCTCAGGCTGCGGTCGCCGTCAAGATGATGCTGCCGGCCAACCCCGGCGGCGGCTGGGACACCACGGGCCGTGCCCTGGGCAAGGCTTTGCAGGACGCTGGTCAGGCTGCTTCCGTCACCTATGACAACAAGGGCGGCGCCGCCGGCGCCATCGGTCTTGCGCAGTTCGTCAACGGCAGCAAGGGCGATCCCAACGCCATGATGGTCATGGGCGCCGTCATGCTGGGCGGCATCATCACGGGCAAGCCGCCCGTGAACCTGACGCAGGCCACGCCGCTGGCGCGCCTGACCAGCGAATACAACGTGTTCGTGCTGCCCGCCAACTCGCCCTTCAAGAACATGGCCGAGGTGATCGCCCAGCTCAAGAAGGACCCGGGCTCCGTCAAGTGGGGCGGCGGCTCGCGCGGCTCCACCGAGCACATTGCGGCGGCCATGATCGCGCGTGAAGTCGGCGTCGATCCCTCCAAGATCAACTACGTGGCCTTCCGTGGAGGCGGCGAGGCCATCTCCGCCATCCTGGGCGGCAACGTCACGGTGGGCGGCAGCGGCTTCAGCGAGTTCGCCGAGTACATCAGCACCGGCAAGATGAAGCCCATCGGCGTGACCTCGGGCCAGCGCCTGAAGGGCGTGGACGTGCCCACGCTCAAGGAGCAGGGCATCAACGTCGAGATCGGCAACTGGCGCGGCGTGTACGGCGCGCCCGGCATCACCAAGCCCCAGCGCGATGCGCTGGTCGCCATGCTGGAGAAGGCCACCAAGAGCAAGGCCTGGGCCGAGGCTCTGCAGAAGAACGACTGGACGCCCGCGTGGCTGGCCGGCGATGCCTTCGGCGAGTTCGTGGACCAGGAGTTCGCGAGCCTGCGCGCCACCATGGTCAAGTCCGGCATGGTGTGATCGCACGGCTGCACCGGCCTCTTGCGGGGCCGGTGCGGCCACAGGCCCGCACTCCTGCGGGCCACGGCAGGCGCCAGTCGCAGCGCCTGCTTCAAGAAGCGGAAGATGCCCGCGCGCCGCGCCAGCGGCCCGCAGGCCCCGGCGGCTTAATTTTTTCCCCACGTCTGCAGCGGTGGCCGGCCCGGTCGCCGGTTCCGCTGCGGCCAGGAACTGACCATGTCCGAGTCCTCACAACCCAATCCACTTGCCACGGATGCCGCCCAGGCCGATGAGCCCAGCGGCTTTCCCTCGGTTCGCGCGCAGACCATCGTCGGCTCTGGCGTGCTGCTCGTCGCTGCAGGCCTGGCCTTCGGCGCGCTGCAGATTCCTTCCGACTCCGGCTACGGCGGCGTCGGCCCCAATTTCCTGCCTTGGCTGTGCGCCGTGGTGCTCGCGGTCTGCGGCGCCTGGCTGGTCTGGGAGGCGCGCACGGGCGGCTATCGCGAAGCCTCCGCACCTGGCGGCCATCCACGCGCCGACATCGGCGCCTTCGTCTGGGTGTCGGCCGGCCTGATGGTCAACGCCGCACTGATCGGCACGGCGGGCTTCATCGTCAGCTGCACCATCTGCTACGTGCTGGCCGTGCAGGGCCTGCGCCGTGCTGGCGGCCAGGCCCAGGCGGGCGCACCCATCACCTGGGTCAAGGACGTGGTCACCGGGCTGCTCATCTCGGCGCCCGTGTTCTGGGCCTTCACGCAATTCCTGGCAATCAACCTGCCGGGCCTGACTGAGACAGGGTGGCTGTAATGGAAATCTTTGACGCACTGATGGCGGGCTTCGCCACCGCCATTACACCCGCCAACCTGCTGTGGGCTCTGGTCGGCTGTGCCCTGGGCACGGCCGTGGGCGTGCTGCCCGGCATCGGCCCGGCCGTGGCCGTGGCCATGCTGCTGCCCATTACCGCCAAGGTCGAGGTCACCGCCTCGATGATCTTCTTCGCGGGCATCTACTACGGCGCCATGTATGGCGGCTCCACCACCTCCATCCTGCTGAACACGCCCGGGGAGACCGCGAGCATGGTCACGGCCATGGAGGGCAACAAGATGGCCAAGAGCGGCCGCGCGGGCGCCGCGCTGGCCACCTCCGCCATCGGCTCCTTCGTGGCCGGCACCGTGGCCACCGTGGTCGTCACGCTGTTCGCCCCCTCGGTGGCCGACTTTGCCGTCAAGCTGGGTCCGCCCGAGTACTTCATGCTGATGGTGCTGGCCTTCACCACCGTCAGTGCCGTGCTTGGCCAAAGCGCGCTGCGCGGCATGACGGCCCTGTTCCTGGGGCTGGCGCTGGGCTGCATCGGCATGGACCAGATCTCGGGTGCTGCGCGCTACACCATGGGCAAGATGGAACTGCTGGACGGCGTGGACATCGTGCTCGTGGCCGTGGGCCTGTTCGCCGTGGCCGAGGTGCTGTATGCCGCCATGTACGAAGGCAAGGTTGTCGATACGCAAAACAGGATGGGCCGAGTGCACATGACCGGCCGCGACTGGAAGCGTTCGTGGCCCGCCTGGCTGCGCGGCACCGTCATCGGCACACCCTTCGGCTGCATCCCTGCCGGCGGCACCGAGATCCCCACCTTCCTGAGCTACGCCACCGAAAAGAAGCTGGCCAAGGGTGAGAACCGTGCCGAGTTCGGCACCAAGGGCGCCATCGAAGGCGTGGCCGGCCCAGAGGCCGCCAACAACGCCACCGTGACCGCCGCGCTGATCCCGCTGCTGACCCTGGGCATTCCCACCAGCAACACCACGGCCGTGCTGCTGGGTGCGTTCCAGAACTACGGCATCAACCCCGGCCCGCAGCTGTTCAGCTCGTCCGCCGCCCTGGTCTGGGCGCTGATCGCCTCGCTGTACATCGGCAACCTGATGCTGCTGGTGCTCAACCTGCCCATGGTGGGCCTGTGGGTCAAGCTGCTCAAGATCCCGCGTCCCCAGCTGTACGCAGGCATCCTGATCTTCGCCACCGTGGGTGCCTACGGCATGCGCCAGAGCGCCTTCGACCTGTTCCTGCTGTACGGCATCGGCGTGCTGGGCGTGATCATGCGCCGCTTCGACTTCCCCACCGCGCCCGTCGTGGTCGGCATGATCCTGGGCCCCCTGGCCGAGGCACAGATGCGCAATGCCGTGTCCATCGGCGAAGGCAGCTGGTGGATCTTCCTGCAGCGCCCCATGTCGCTGACGCTGATCATCATCGTGGCCTGCGTGCTCATCGTGCCGCGCGTGCTCAAGCGCCTGCAGCCCAAGCCCTCGCCGGAGGCGGCTGCAGGCTGATGCCAACCCGTTGCTAGCCGGCCCGGTGGTGTCACGCATGGCGCCCCGGGCCCCTGACAGCCCCTGCCTTCCGAGGCAGGGGCTTTTTTATTGGCGCCCCTTGATGCGGGTCAGCAGGCGCCTCATGCCCATTGCACCAATGGCATGGGAAATTTATCAATATGTCCGTCCATTGGTGAGGTGGCATTCAATTGCTGATGTATCCAAGATAATCAATTTGCTTACATTTATAAGAGGAGTCTGACGCATAAATCAATTGCGCCATTGCCAGTGGCCTGTCTATGATTCCCGCTCATCGAGAGAGGGGGCCGTCCATAGGACGGTTGACACAATGACACGACCATTTGCCATCCGCACGCCATGGGGCGAGCCACTGCATTCTCATGAAATGCCTGGCCATCAGAGAATCCGCCACTGTTTCCTTCTACCCAGAATGAGGCAATGTGAAGCAATTGCCGCCCTGGATACAGCGATACATTGCGACTGCGCCATCAAGTCCACTCAGGAGAAGTCTGCATGAGTGGCCAACCCGCAGCCCGCATCACCGACAGCGTCGTCAAGGGCAAGATCGTCACCGGCTCGCTCACAGTGCTCATCGGCAGCCAGGGGGGCCTTGCCTGCTCCGTCTGCCCAGGTGGCATCACCGTCAGTTCCCCCGTCAACCCCCAGTTGGGCGCCAAGGTCCTGTTGGGCGCACAAGACCTGGACTTCGCCCTGCCCTCGGCGGCGCTGCCTGTGGCCTGGCAGCGCCAGTACAGCAGCTACGTCAACCCCGAGCACGGCGCTGCCTGCGGCCTGCTGGGCCATGGCTGGCACCTGCTGCAGGAGCTCAGCATCCGCTTGCAGGAAGAGTCCACCTTGCTGCTGGATGCCAGCGGCCGCGTCATCACCTTCGACCAGCCTCTGGCGCCGGGCGGCCAGCTGCACAGTGCCAGCGAAGACATCTGGCTGCTGCGCGGCGGCAGCACGGAGCCGGACGGCGGCACAGCGCCTTGGGCGGCGAACCCACGCTGGTCGCATGTGGAGCAGGCACTGGTGCGCAACCCGCAAGCCATCCTCGCGGTCAGCGGCGATGGCGACACGCTCTGGGGCTTTGGTCCTGCGCCCGGTGAACCTGTCGATGGCCCCTGGCGCCTCATGGCCCAGATCGACCGCTTCGGGCGCCGCCAGCTCTAC
>NZ_JACVUR010000080.1:0-12390 GCF_016516495.1 Delftia sp. S65 | reverse complement strand
ACGCTTATCGGCTGTATATTTTTAAGGATCGAAGCAGAGAATTTCTTCTTTACTTCCGACTCGCTGCGATCAGCGAAGCCTTGAATTCTAGCACAGTTTTTAGCGTCGTTGCAATCAAATTTCTTCGATCTTTTCAACACCAGCGATCTGCATCGCTTCTCTTCAGCAGAGCCTTGCATTGTAGCACGTTTTTTGACGTTCTTGCAAAACCCTGGAAGCTTCACTTTTCAGACATTTGCATGTCATCGAGTGCAGGGGCGCAATTCTAGCACCAATCCTGGCGGATGACTGGCGTCATCCGCCAGGATTTTTTCAGGCCGTCGCCAGAGCCTGTTCCAGGGCATCGACGAAGAGGCTGGCCACGTCACAGCCGGTCTGGTCGTAGATCTCCTGGAAGCAGGTGGGGCTGGTCACATTGATCTCGGTGATGCATTGCCCGATGACATCGACGCCTGCCAGCAGCAGTCCACGCTCCATGAGGATGGGACCGATCTCCTCGGCCATGGCCTTGTCGTGCTCGCTCAGCGGCTGGGCCACGCCCTTGCCGCCCGCTGCCAGGTTGCCACGCACTTCGTTGCCCTGGGGAATGCGTGCCAGGCAGTAGGGGACCGGCTTGCCTCCGATGACGAGCACACGCTTGTCGCCCTGGGTGATCTCAGGCAGGAACTTCTGCACCATGACGCTGCTGGCACCGCCCTGGTTCAGGGTTTCGATGATGCTGCCCAGGTTGCGGCCATCGGCGCCGACCCGGAAGATGCCCATGCCGCCCATGCCGTCCAGCGGCTTGAGGATGATGTCCTGGTGCTCTTCATGGAAGGCACGGATGTCCTGTGCACTGCGGGTGACCAGGGTGGGGCCGATGAATTGCGGGAATTCGAGGATGGCCAGCTTTTCCGGATGGTCCCGCAGCGCCCTGGGCTTGTTGAAGACCTTGGCGCCTTCACGCTCGGCCTGTTCGAGCAGGTGCGTGGAATAGAAGTATTCGGAATCGAAGGGCGGGTCCTTGCGCATGAGGATGGCGTCAAAGCCTGCCAGTTCAGCCAGCCCCTCCTGGGTTGTCTCGAACCACTGCTGCGCATCCCCCGTGAGCTGGATGTGCCGCACATGAGCGACGACCTTGCCGCCACGCTGCCAGGAAAGCTGCCTGGGTTCACAGGCCACGATGGAGTGGCCGCGCCGCTGTGCCTCCCTCATCATGGCGAAGGTGGTGTCCTTGTAGGTCTGGAACGATTCGAGCGGATCGGCAACGAAGAGGATTTGCATGGCTTGTGTGCGGAAGGCGGCGGCCCGTGCCTCGCCTATATATAGGAAGCAAAAGGGGGTGCCCGGGCCTGGGCCGCATGTCAGCTGGCCCGTGCACGTCGGTAATGTTGCACAAATAGCGCCAGGCTGCCTGCGACCACGCCCCAAAACGCCGAGCCGACTCCGGCTATCACCACGCCGCTGAGCGTGACCAGGAAGGTGATCAGCGCCGCCTCCCGGTGCTCCTCTCCCTGCAGGGCCGTGGCCAGGCCGCTGCCGATGGAGCCCAGCAGGGCCAGCCCCGCAATGCAGACCACCAGTTCCCTGGGGAAGGCGGTGAGCAGCCCTGTGACCACGGCGCCGAAGATGCCGATGACTATATAGAAGAAGCCGCAGACGGCCGCCGCCGTATAGCGGCGTGATTTGTCCTCATGGGCCTCCGGCCCCATGCAGATGGCGGCGGTGATGGCGCTGAGGTTGAGCGCATATCCGCCAAAGGGGGCCAGCACCAGGGTGGCGATGCCGGTCATGCTGATGATGCGGGAGATGGGCAGGTTGTAGCCCGTGGCGCGGATGACGGCCACGCCGGGCAGGTTCTGCGAGGCCATGGTGACGACGAACAGGGGCAAGGCCAGGCTCACCAGGGCCGGCACGGAGAACTCGGGCATGGTGAAGACCGGCCAGGCAAGGCCTGCATGCACGGCAGACCATTGCATCTGGCCGGTGAGCGCCACCCAGGCGATGGAGACCGCCAGCGTGGCGATGACCGCATAGCGCGGCGCCAGGCGGCGCGACAGCAGATAGGTCAGCAGCATGACCAGCACCAGGGGCAGCGCGTGCCTGGCGGCGGCAAAGGCCTGCATGCCGAAGTTGGCAAGTACGCCAGCCAGGAGGGCGGCAGCGATTTCCATGGGGATGCGGTTCATGACGCGCTCGAACCAGCCTGTGGCACCCACCAGGATGATCAGCCCCGCGCTGATGATGAAGGCGCCGACGGCCTCGCCCATGGAAAAGCCTCCGGCAAGCCCCGCCGTGGCCAGCACGGCAGCGCCTGGTGTGGACCAGGCGACCATGACGGGCATGCGCAGTATCAGCGAGGGCAGCAAGGAGCACAGGCCCATGCCCAGCCCCAGCGCCCAGACCCAGGAGGTGATCTGCTCGGGTGTGGCATGGAAGGCCTGGGCGGCCTGGAAGACCAGGGCCACCGAGCTGGTGAAGCCCACGAGCACGGCCACGAAGCCGGCCGCAAAGGCGGAGGGACTCAAGTCACGGAGAAAGCGCATCGCGCGATTCTGTCACCACAGTCGCGGATCGTGCGATGCGCGGGCGACGCCTACAGCTCGATCTTGGAGCCCAGCTCCACCACGGAGTTGCTGGGCAGGTGCAGGAAGTCGGAGACACGGCTGGCGTTGCGGTGCATCTGGGCGAACAGCTTTTCGCGCCAGGGCGCCATGCGGTGGCTGATGCGCGGGATGATGACATCGCGCGACAGGAAGTAGCTGGTCTCCATGACGTCGAGCTGGCAACCCCGGGGGCGCAACAGGGACAGCGCCGCCGGCACGTCGGGTTCGTTCTTGAAGCCGTAGTTGATGATGACCTGCCAGCAGTCGCTGCCCAGGGCCTCGATCTCGGTACGCTTGTCCAGGCCCACCCAGGGAATTTCGTGGTTGCGCACCGTGACGAAGATGTTCTGGCTGTGCAGCACCTTGTTGTGCTTGAGGTTGTGCAGCAGGGCGTTGGGCACGGTGCCAGGCTCGCCGGACAGGAAGACGGCCGTGCCCGGCACCCGCGCCGGGGGATGGCGCCAGACCGATTCGAGGAAGCTCTTGAGGTCGATGGCATCGGCCTGCAGCTTTTGGTGCAGCAGCTCGCGGCCCTTGCGCCAGGTCATCATCAGCGAGAACACCGTGCCGCCGATCAGCAGCGGGAACCAGCCGCCATCGAACAGCTTGAGCAGGTTGGACGAGAAGAAGGCCAGGTCCACCAGAAAGAAGAAGCCGGTGGCGGCAATGCACAGGGCCAGCGGATAGTTCCAGCGGTAGCGGATCACGAAGAAGGTCAGCGTGGTGGTGATCAGCATGTCCAGCGTCACCGCAATGCCGTAGGCGGCCGCCAGGTTGCCGCTGGAGCGGAACAGCACCACGGCCAGCGCGATGGCCACGAACAGGCTCCAGTTGACCAGGGGCATGTAGATCTGGCCGGCCTCGCGCACGCTGGTGTGGCGCACTTCCAGGCGCGGCAGATAGCCCAGCTGTATGACCTGGCGCGTGACGCTGAAGGCGCCCGTGATCAGGGCCTGCGAAGCGATGACCGTGGCCATGGTGGCCATCAGCACCAGGGGCAGCAGGGCCCAGGCCGGGGCCATCATGTAGAAGGGATTCTTCACGGCGGCCGGGTTGGCCAGCAGCAGCGCACCCTGGCCGAAGTAATTGAGCGTGAGGGCAGGCATGGCCACGGAGAACCAGGCCAGGCGAATGGGCTTCTTGCCGAAGTGGCCCAGGTCGGCGTAGAGCGCCTCCGCCCCGGTCACGCACAGCACGACGGCGCCCAGGATGATGAAGCTGGTGCCAGGGTTGTCCCAGATGAAGCGCACCGCGAAGTGCGGGCTGATGGCGGCCAGGATTTCCGGATGGCCGGCGATCTGGTGTATGCCCAGCGCGGCGATGGTGGCGAACCAGACCAGGGTGATGGGGCCGAAGAAGCGCCCTATCCCTGCCGTGCCATGCTTCTGGAACCAGAACAGCAGGAACAGGATGACCAGGGTCAGCGGGATCACCGCCTTGGTGAAGTGCGGGGACACCACCTCCAGGCCCTCGACGGCCGAAAGCACGGAGATGGCCGGCGTGATCACGCCGTCGCCATAGAACAGCGAGGTGCCGAAGATGCCGATGAGCAGCAGCACGCTGCGCAGGCGTGGCTTGTCCTTGACGGTCTGCGAGGCCAGGGCCAGCATGGCGACCAGGCCGCCTTCGCCGTTGTTGTCGGCGCGCAGCACCAGGACCACGTATTTGAGCGAGACGATGACCGTCAGCGTCCAGAACAGCAGCGACAGGACGCCGTAGATGTTCTCCTGCGTGAACGGCACATGGCCGGAGCCGAACACCTCCTTGACCGAATACAGCACGCTGGTGCCGATATCGCCATAGACCACGCCGATGGCGCCCAGGGTGAGCGCGGCCAACGAAGATTTGGTTTTCTGCACAGGTCTATGCGCCATCCCGTGGGGAGATGGCTTCAGTCAATTGAAATGCCGGCATTGTCCGCTGTCCTGATGACGAGCGCATCGGACAGCACCCCGATCAGTCGTAGATTTCCGCGTTGGGGTTGGTCGCCTCCAGCTCATAGCTGGCCGCCAGCATGGCGACCCGGGCCACCACGCCGTACATGTAGAAGCGATTGGGCATGCTGGCACCCGGGCGGGCGCCGATCTGGGGCAGCTGGGTGCTGTGCTGGAAGGCCAGCGGCACGAAGCCGGCACCGGGCGCGTTGAGGTTTTCGTCCACATCGCGCTCGGGATGCATGCGGTAGAAGCCGCCGACCACGTAGCGGTCCATCATGTAGACCACGGGCTCGGCCACGGCGTTGTTCATGCGCTCCTGGGTGAGCACGCCCTCCTGGATGATCACGTCGTGCACGGTCTGGCCGTCCTTGATCATGCCCATCTTGTTGCGGCTCTTGCGCGGCAGCTCGGCCAGTTCCTTGGCGTCGCGCACGGTCATCACGCCCATGCCATAGGTGCCGTTGTCGGCCTTGACGATGGCAAACGGCTTTTCCTTGATGCCGTATTCCTTGTACTTGCGGCGCACCTTGGCCAGCAGCACATCGACCTGCTCGGCCAGGCCTTCCATGCCCACGCCATTGGCGAAGTCGATGCCTTCGCTGCGCCCGAACAGCGGGTTGATCAGCCAGGGATCGATGCCCAGCAGCTTGCCGAAGCGCTTGGCCACTTCCTCGTAGCTCTGGAAATGACGGCTCTTGCGGCGCACGCTCCAGCCTGCATGCAGGGGCGGCAGCAGGTATTGTTCGTACAGCTCCTCGACGATGCCCGGCACGCCGGAGGACAGGTCGTTGTTGAGCAAGATGGTGCAGGGATCGAAATCCTTGAGGCCGATGCGGCGCTTGCTGCGGATCACCGGCTCCAGCGTCACCGTGTCGCCATGCGGCAGGGTGACGGTGGTGGTCTTCTTCACATCGGGGCTGATGGAGCCGATGCGCACATTCAGACCGGCCATGTTGAAGATGCGCTTGAGCTGCACCACGTTGGCCAGGTAATGGGTGTTGCGCGTGTGGTTCTCGGGAATGATGAGCAGGTTGCGCGCTTCGGGACAGATCTTCTCGATCGCCGCCATGGCCGCCTGCACGGCCAGCGGCAGCATTTCGTCGGTCAGGTTGTTCCAGCCGCCAGGAAACAGGTTGGTATCCACGGGCGCGAGCTTGAAGCCGGCGTTGCGGATGTCCACCGAGCAATAGAAAGGCGGCGTGTGTTCCATCCATTCGAGCCGGAACCAGCGCTCGATCGCCGGCATGGAGTCGAGGATGCGCTGCTCAAGCTCGTTGATCGGGCCTGTCAGGGCCGTGATGAGATGTGGAACCATAAAGACCCTCTGGGTACGGCGGTGGGGGGCAATTGTAGAGATTGGACCATGGTCTAAGTGTTTTCCCTAGTCACTTCGGCATCATCGGCGCCAGAAAGCCGGGGAAAGCAGCGCCATGAAGCTGAGGATTTCCAGGCGCCCCAGCAGCATGGCCAGGGTGCAGATCCAGGTCTGGAAGTCGGTGAGCACAGCATAGTTGGAGGACGGGCCCAGCGCGCCCAGGCCCGGCCCCATGCAGTGCACGCTGGCCAGCACGGCGGAAAAGGCGGTCACCGGGTCCAGGTCGGTGAGCAGCAGCACCATGCTGAGCGTGATCACGGTGGCGCCATAGACCAGCATGAAGGCCAGCACCGAGAAGATCATGCGGTCGTCCACCACGCCGTTGCCCAGCCGCACGGGCTGCATGGCGCGCGGGTGCACGAGCCGCGTGAGCTCGCGCCGCGCCTGCTTGAGCAGGATGAGCATGCGCACCATCTTGATGCCGCCACCCGTGGAGCCCGCGCTGGTGGCCACGCCAGACAGCAGCAGCATGAGCACGGGCGCGAAGACGGGCCAGCTCAGGTAGTCGACGGTGGTGAAGCCCGTGGTCGTGGCCACCGAGACCACGTGGAAGATGCCATAGCGCAGCGCCTCGACAGGCCCGTACACGCCCTTGGCCCACAGCAGCAGCGCGACGATGAGCCCGCCGCCCAGCAGCACGGCCAGCGTGGCGCGCATTTCGGGGTCGCGCCAGAAGCCGTCCCAGCGGCCCTTGCGCATGGCCACGAAGTACAGCGCGAAGTTGCAACTGGCCAGCAGCATGAAGACCAGGGCGATCAGCTCGATCAGCGGCGAGTCGAAGTAGGCGAAGCTGGCGTCGTGCGAGGACAGGCCGCCCAGACTCACCGTGGCGAACATGTGCATCAGCGCATCCAGCGGCTCCATGCCCGCGGCCCAGAAGGCCAGTGCACAGGCCAGCGAGAACACGCCGTAGACGCCCCACAGGCCCTTGGCGGTCTCGGTCATGCGCGGCGTCAGCTTGGTGTCCTTGATGGGGCCGGCGGCCTCGGCGCGGAACAGCTGGGCACCGCCCACGCCCAGCAGCGGCAGGATGGCCACGGCCAGGATCAGGATGCCCATGCCGCCCAGCCATTGCAGGAAGGTGCGCCAGACGTTGATGGACACAGGCAATGCGTCCAGCCCCGTGAGCACGGTGGCGCCCGTCGTCGTCAGGCCCGAGACGGCCTCGAAATAGGCGTGGGTGAAGCTGATGCTCAGGCCCACATGGCCCAGGCCCAGCACCAGGGGCAGCATGGCGCACAGCGGCAGCACCACCCAGACCAGGGTGACGAGGATGACGCCGTGGCGCGGCTGCAGCTCACGCCGGAAATGGTCCAGGCCTACCCACAGCGACAGCCCCGCCGCCGCCGTGATGCCGATGGCCCAGGGGTAGATGCGCCAGATGCCGTCGTCGGCAAACCAGGACACGGCAAAGGGCAGCAGCATGGACAGCGCGAACATGACCATGAGCATGCCAAGCACGCGCAGGACGGGGAACAGGTCGCGCATGGGTATGGGCTCAGAAGAAGGTGGCGCTGACGCGGAACAGGTTTTCCACGTCCCGCACCAGCCGCTTGTGGGGCAGGAAGAAGACCACGTGGTCGCCGCTCTCGATCACGGTGTTGCCGCGCGGGATGATGACCTCGGGCTCGGCACCGGCCGCGATCTCGTCGGCCGGCACGCCTTCGGGAATGCCGCGCACGATGAGGCCGATGTGCGCATCCTCGGGCACGCGCAGGTCCTCGACCTTGCGGCCGACCACGCGCGAGCTCTTGCGGTCGCCGCGCGCCACGATCTCCAACGCCTCGGCCACGCCCCTGCGCAGGCTGTGCACGGCCTGCACGTCGCCGCGGCGCACATAGGCCAGCAGCTCGCCGAGCATGGCCTGGGCCGGCGACAGCGCAATGTCGATCTGCGTGCCGTGCATCAGGTCGGCATAGGCGCGCCGCGTGATCAGCGAGAGCACGCGCCGCGCGCCCATGCGCTTGCCCAGCAGGCTGGCCATGATGTTGTTCTCGTCGTCGTCGGTGAGGGCCAGGAACAGGTCCACGTCCTCCACGCTTTCATCGGCCAGCAGGTCCTCGTCGGTGGCATCGCCGTGCAGCACCAGCACCTCGGCCGGCAGCAGCGAGGCCAGGTCCTGGCAGCGCTGCTCGTCGGGCTCGATGATCTTGATGTGAAAGCGGCCCGGCACGCGCGACAGCTGCAGCGCCAGGCGCAGGCTGACTTGGTCGCCACCGGCGATCATGATGCGGTAGACGGGGCGCGAAGGCCGGCCCGCGGGCTGGTGGATGGCGCGCAGCACCTCGGCCACATGCTCGCGCGCGGCCAGGATGAAGACCTCGTCGCCGGGCTCGATGCGGGTGTTGCCGTCGCAGCGCACGAAGCGGTCGGGCTCCTCCAGGAAACGCCGGTAGATGGCCACGATGCGCATGGCCAGCTCGGGCATGCAGTCGCGCAGCTCGCCGATGTGCTTGCCAACGGCGGGGGCGCCGTCGCGCGCACGCACCGAGGCCAGCGCGGCGCGTCCGCCCGCGAAGGCACGCACCTGCATGGCCTCGGGGAACTCGATGAGCTTGCTGATGTAGTTGGTCAGCGACTCCTCGGGGCAGATGATGCGGTCCACGCCGAAGCCTTCCTTGCCCAGCAGCGTCTCGTCATCGCCAAAGCCCGAGGAGCGCACGCGCGCGATGCGGGTGGGAATCTCGAACAGCACCTGGGCCAGCTTGCAGCACACCAGGTTGGTTTCGTCGAGCGCGGCGCAGGCGATCAGCAGGTCCGTGTCCTTGGCTCCGGCCTCGGCCAGCACCTGGGGATCGATACCGTTGCCCACGACGCCGCGCAGGTCGAAGCGCGACTCCAGCTCGCGCAGGCGACGCGCATCGGTGTCGATCACCGTGATGTCGTTGCGTTCGGACACCAGGCTTTCGGCCACGCTGTAGCCCACACGGCCGGCGCCAAGAATGATGATTTTCATGGGTTCATTGCGGTGCTGCGGTGCCGGCGCGGGGCATCCCGGCGCGGGGCGTCCCGGCAGGGTGCCTGCCGGCGCGCAGCAAGGTCCGGTCAGGTGCGGACTTCGCCTTCACCCAGCACCACGTATTTGAGCGAGGTGAGACCTTCGATGCCCACAGGACCGCGCGCATGGAACTTGTCGGTGCTGATGCCGATTTCCGCGCCCAGGCCGTACTCGAAGCCATCGGCAAAGCGCGTGCTGGCATTGACCATGACGCTGGCCGAGTCCACCTCGCGCAGAAAGCGCTGGGCATGCATGTGGTCGCGCGTGAGGATGGCATCCGTGTGGTGGCTGGAGTAGCGGTTGATGTGGGCGATGGCTTCGTCCACACCCGCGACGATCTTGACGCTGATGATGGGCGCCAGGTATTCCTCGCTCCAGTCCTGCTCGGTGGCCTCGGCCAGTTGGGCACCGGCCACGGACTTCAGGATGGCCAGCGATTCGGGGCAGCCGCGCATCTCCACGCCCTTGGCGGCGTAGATGGCACCGATCTGCGGCAGGAACTCGGCCGCCACGCCGCGCGCCACCAGCAGGCTCTCGCTGGCGTTGCAGGGGCTGTACTTGTTGGTCTTGGCGTTGTCGGCCACCTTGACGGCCATGGCGATGTCGCAGGGATCATCGACATAGGTGTGGCAATTGCCGTCCAGGTGCTTGATGACGGGCACCTTGGCCTCGCGGCTGATGCGCTCGATCAGGCCCTTGCCGCCGCGCGGGATGATGACGTCCACGTAGTCGGGCATGGCGATGAGCTGGCCCACGGCCTCGCGGTCCGTGGTCTGCACCAGCTGCACGCCGTGCTCGGGCAGGCCGGCCTCGGCCAGCGCCCTGGCCACGAGTGCGGCCAGTGCCTTGTTGGAGTCGATGGCCTCGGAGCCGCCGCGCAGGATGCAGGCGTTGCCGCTCTTGATGCTGAGGCTGGCCGCCTCGATGGTCACGTTGGGGCGGCTCTCGTAGATCATGCCGAACACGCCGATCGGCACGCGCATCTGGCCCACGCGGATGCCGCTGGGCATTTGCTTCATGCCGATGATCTCGCCGATCACGTCGGCCATGGATGCCAGCTGTTCGCAGCCCTGGGCACAGGTTTCAAGCACCTTGGGCGTCAGGCGCAGGCGGTCCACCATGGGTGCGGACAGGCCGTTGGCCACGGCGCGGTCGAGGTCACGGGCGTTGTCGGTCTGCAACGGCTCCACGTTCTCCCGCAGCAGGCGCGCCAGCGCCAGCAGGGCGCGGCTTTTGACGGCAGCCGAGGCTCGGGCCATCTGGGCGGAGGCCACTTTGGCCTGAACGCCCAGGTTGTGGGTGTATTCGACGATATTGAGCGCGTTCATTCCGAGATTCTCGCCGAGTTGCGCCCATTTGCGCACCGGGACCGGGCATGCCCCGCGCCGACATGCGGCTGCGATGCGGCCAGGGTGCGTCTGCGCACGGCCGCCAGAGGGCAAACCCCGCGTTGCGGCGGCCGGCAGGATGTCGCGGCCACCCTACACTGCTGCCCAGTACGCAGAGGTTTTCCCGCCATGTCCACCAGCCACGACACTCTTCTCGCCGCCCAGCAGCTCGCCCAGCTGCACGCCGGCTTCGCCCAACTGGCACAGCAGCAGCTGTCGGCCGCCGTGCTCGGACAGCAGGCCAGGGCCTCATCGGAGTTGCTGCAGGCCCTGCCGCCGCGCTACGGCGAAGTGCTGCTCAATCTGCTGGACCGACTGGAGTCCAGCGCGCTGTTCAGCGAGGAAAGCTGCTCCTTCAGCCAGAAGGACCTGCTGGACAACCTTGAGACCTGGGCCACCAAGGCCCAGGCGCAGTTGGAAAAGACGCGCTAGGAACGGTACGTCAGCCCTTGGCGCCGGCCTGGGCCAGGTCCACGGCCAGGCGGCGCAGGGCCTGCCAGCCGTCGCGCGGCCAGCCTTCGAAGGCCAAGCCCTTGACGATGCCGTCCACCGCGTGGGCCGATTGCAGCAGGCGCGCGGCCTGGGCGTCGGTGATGCGCGGCAGCAGGCGCTCGAACAAGCGTTCCTTGACGCCCCAGATGCGCTGGGCGCGCAGCGCCATCGGCAGGGGCTGGCCTGCGGCCATGGCGTCCCTCACGCGGCAGATGGCGCGGATGTCCTCGGCCAGGGTCCAGTGCACCAGCACCTCGGCCGTGCCCTCGGCCTGCAGGCCATCGAGCATGCGCGAGACGCGCGCCAGCTGCCCGCCCAGCACGGCCTCCGACAGCTTGAACACATCGTAGCGCGCCACATTGAGCACGGCCTGCTCGACCTGGGCCTGGCTCAGTTCACCCTCGGGATGCAACAGCGCCAGCTTCTGGATTTCCTGGTGCGCGGCCAGCAGGTTGCCTTCGACGCGGTCGGCAAAGAACTGCAGCGTGCGCTGCCCTTCCTCGCCGGGTGCGACGCGCTGGCCCTGGGCCGCCAGCCGCTGGGCAATCCAGGCCGGCAACTGGGCGCGCTCAATGGGATCGATCTGCAGCGTCATGCCCTGGGCCTCCAGCGCGCTGAACCAGGCCCCCGTCTTGGTGGCCTTGTCCAGGCGCGGCAGCAGGACCAGGGTGAGCGTGCTGTCGTTGCCCCGCGCGGACTCGGCGATCTGCTGCAGCGCGGCGCCGCCGTCCTTGCCGGGCTTGCCCGAGGGAATGCGGATCTCGACGATCTGCCGGTCGGCGAACAGCGACAGCGAGCCGCCGGCCGCCAGCACGGCGCTCCAGTCGAAATGCGCGCCGGCCACGGTATAGCTGCTGCGCTCGGTATAGCCGGCCGCGCGCGCCGCGGCGCGGATGGCGTCGGCCGCCTCCTGCTGCTGCAGCGGCTCGTCGCCGTGCAGCACATAAAGCGGGCGCAGGCCCTTGGCCAGATGGCCGCCAAGCTGGTTCAGGGCAAGCTGCATGGGGCTCAGGTCAGGCTCTTGACGGCGGCCAGGCGGCGCAGCAACTGCTGCACGATGTCGGTGCGCATGTCCTTGTAGAGCATGGCCTCCTCGGCTTCCTTGGACAGCGCGTTGGTTTCGTTGTACGTCACATCGCGCTGCTGCAGGATTTCGGTCTCGGGAATCGGCTCGTCGCCATTGGGCGTGCGCAGCTTGAAGCGCACGCGCAGGCGCAGCTGCAACTCGCGCACCTGGCCCAGCGCGTTCATGCCGACGATGACCCGCTCCTGCCGCTCGCTGACGATCTGGAAGATCGCTTCGGCATCGTCGGGCGATGCCGGATCGCGCAGCACGGTCAGCTTGTCGCTGGCACTGGCCAGATTGCGCGACAGCTCCCGCGCTACCGGAGAGCCCCGGCCCGCCTGGATGTACAGCGAGCGGAACACGAAGGTCGGCACCCCCCGCAGGCGAAAGCCGCAGGCCCCCAGCAGCGGAGCCAGGGCCAGGGCGGTGAGCAGGGTACGTTTTTGCATGCTTGGTTCCTTGTGGGGGCCCGGCCGGCCCCCCCCCCCCGGGGGGGCGGCCCCCCCCCCCCCCCCCCCCCACCAAACCCCCTGTGTGGGCTGCGCAAGC
>NZ_JACVUR010000007.1:0-199865 GCF_016516495.1 Delftia sp. S65 | reverse complement strand
CCACCCCCGTCCCCAGCATCAACGGCAAGGCCCCCAGCAAAGCCGCCAAGGTCGTCATCAGGATAGGCCGGAACCGCAGCAGGCAGGCCTGGTAGATGGCCTCGCGCGGCGTGTGCCCCTCCTCGCGCTGCGCCTCCAGCGCGAAGTCGATCATCATGATCGCGTTCTTCTTGACGATGCCGATCAGCAGCACGATGCCGATGATGGCGATGATGTCCAGGTCCAGCCCCGCCAGCAGCAGGGCCAGCAGCGCGCCCACGCCGGCCGAGGGCAGCGTGGACAGGATGGTCACCGGGTGGATGGTGCTCTCATAGAGCACGCCCAGCACGATGTACATGGTGATCACCGCCGCCAGCACCAGCAGCAGCGTGTTGGACAGCGAGGCCTGGAAGGCCAGGGCCGCGCCCTGGAAGGCGGCGTCCACCGACAGCGGCATATGGCCCTCGGTGCGCAGCTGGGCCATCAGGTCCTGCACGGCCTTGACCGCATGGCCCAGCGACACGCCGGGCGCAGTGTTGAACGAGATGGTGGCGGCCGGCAGCTGACCCACATGGTTCACGGCCAGGGCCATGGGCCGCTCGCTGACCGTGGCCACCGAGGACAGCGGCACGGGCGCGCCCGCGCTGGAGGCCACATAGATGGCCTGCAGCGACTCGGGCCCGATCTTGAACTGCGGCGCCACTTCCAGCACCACGCGGTACTGGTTGGACTGCGTGAAGATGGTGGAGATCAGCCGCTGGCCGAAGGCGTTGTACAGCGCCGTGTCGATGGCCGCGACCGTCACGCCCAGCCGGCTGGCCTGGGCCCGGTCGATCTGCACGAAGGCCTGCAGGCCCTGGTTCTGCAGGTCGCTGCCCACGTCCACCAGCTCGGGCAGGTCGTGCATGCGCTCGACCAGGGCCTGGGTGCTGGTGGTCAGCTGCGCCATGTCGGGCGAGGACATCAGCAGCTGGTACTGGGTGCGCGCCACGCGGTCCTCGATGGTCAGGTCCTGCACGGGCTGGGCGTACAGGCGTATGCCCGGGATCTGCAGCGCATCGTCGGACAGGCGGCGCAGCACGGCGGGCACGCCATCGCGCTGGCCATGGGGCTTGAGGTCGATCAGCAGCCGGCCCGTGTTCAGCGTGGTGTTGCTGCCATCGACGCCGATGAAGGACGAGATGCTCTGCACGGCCGGGTCCTTGAGCAGCAGCTCGGCCAGGGCCTGCTGGCGCTCGGCCATGGCGGCAAACGAGATGGACTGGTCGGCCTCGGTCGTGGCCTGGATGGTGCCCGTG
This sequence comes from Delftia sp. S65, assembly GCF_016516495.1. Taxonomy (NCBI): domain Bacteria; kingdom Pseudomonadati; phylum Pseudomonadota; class Betaproteobacteria; order Burkholderiales; family Comamonadaceae; genus Delftia; species Delftia sp. S65. The sequence goes on along the minus strand of NZ_JACVUR010000007.1, from coordinate 198,588 downwards.
TCCTGGTCGGGGAAGAAGCCCTTGGGCACGGCAAAGTACAGCAGCACGGTCACGGCCAGCGTGGCCAGGAAGACGATCCAGGTCAGGCCCCGGCGGTCCAGCACCCAGGTGAGGATGCGGCCGTAGCCGGCAATGGTGCGGTCGAAGAAACGGCCCGTGGCGTGGTACAGGCGGCCATGCCGCTCTTCCTCGGCCCCTTCGGGCTGGTGGCGCAGCAGCCGCGCGCACAGCATGGGCGTGAGCGTCAGCGAGACCACGGCCGAGATCAGGATGGCCACCGCCATGGTGATGGCGAACTCGTGGAAGAGCCGCCCCACCACGTCGCCCATGAACAGCAGCGGGATCAGCACGGCGATCAGCGAAATCGTCAGCGAGATGATGGTGAAGCCGATCTGCTTGGCGCCCTTGAGCGCGGCCTGCATGGGCGGCTCGCCCTTTTCCACGAAGCGCGCGATGTTCTCGATCATCACGATGGCATCGTCCACCACGAAGCCGGTGGAGATCGTCAGCGCCATCAGCGTGAGGTTGTTGATGGAAAAACCGGCCAGGTACATCACGCCGAAGGTGCCGATCAGCGACAGCGGCACGGCAAAGCTCGGTATCAGCGTGGCCGAGGCGCTGCGCAGGAAGACGAAGATCACCGCCACCACCAGGGCGATGGCCAGCATCAGCTCCAGCTGCATGTCGTTGACCGAGGCGCGGATGGTCACCGTGCGGTCGGTCAGCACCTGCACGTCCAGCGAGGCCGGCAGGGTCTCCTTGAGCTGGGGCAGCAGCGCCTTGATGCGGTCCACCGTCTCGATCACGTTGGCGCCGGGCTGGCGCCGGATGTTGAGGATCACGCCTGCGCGCGAGCCGCCTTCGGGCGTGCCGGCCCAGGCGGCCAGGCGCGTGTTCTCGGCATCGTCCACGGTCTGGGCGATGTCGGACAGGCGCACGGGCAGGCCGTTCTTGAAGGCGATGATGAGGTTGCGGTACTCGGCCGCCGACTGCAGCTGGTCGTTGGCATCGATGGTGGAGGCGCGCGCCGGGCCGTCGAAGCCGCCCTTGGCCTGCTTGACGTTGGCGGCGGCGATGGCGGTGCGCACATCGTCCAGCGTCATGCCCAGGCCGGCCAGCGCCGTCGGGTTGGCCTGGATGCGCACGGCAGGCCGGCGCCCACCGGCAATCGCCACCAGGCCCACGCCGTTGACCTGCGAGAGCTTGGGCGCCAGGCGGTTTTCCACCAGGTCGTTGACGCGGATCACCGGCAGCGAGGGCGAGGTGATGGCCAGCGTGAGGATGGGCGCATCCGCCGGGTTGACCTTGCTGTACAGCGGGGGCATGGGCAGGTCGCTGGGCAGCAGGTTGGAGCCCGCGTTGATGGCGGCCTGCACCTGCTGCTCGGCCACGTCCATGGCCATGTCCAGCGCAAAGCGCAGCGTGATCACCGAGGCGCCGCCCGAGCTGGTGGACGACATCTGCGACAGCCCCGGCATCTGGCCGAGCTGGCGCTCCAGCGGCGCCGTGACGTTGGAGGTCATCACGTCGGGGCTGGCACCGGGGTACAGCGTGGTGACCTGGATGGTGGGGTAGTCCACCTCGGGCAGGGCCGAAATCGGCAACAGCCGGTAGGCCAGCAGGCCGGCGATCAGCACCGCCACCATCAGCAGCGAGGTGGCGACGGGTCGCAGGATGAAGATGCGGGAAAGATTCATGGGGCCGCCTGGAAGGGCTTGCAGTCTTCAGGTGCCGGGGCGCTGCTCAGCGCCCGGCCGGAGCGGGAGCCGCCGGAGCAGCAGGCGCAGAAGGCGCGGCAGGCGTCGGGCCGGGCGAAGGCTGTGGCGATCCGGGCGACGGTGCCGGCGACTGGCCTGCGGGCGCGGAGCCTTCGGCCGCCGGCGCAGTCACGTTGCCGCCGTTGCCACCGTTACCGCCACTGCCACTGCCACCGTTACCCCCATTGCGCTGCCCACCGCGCTCGGCACGCAGCTTCTGCAGGTAGGCCTTGCGCTCGTCGGGGTTCATGGTCGCCAGCTTGGCGCGCACATCGGGCGGCAGGTTGCGCATTCCGCGCGGCTGGCCGGAGGCATCCTGCACGGCCTGGTCCACCTTCTGCACCTTGTCGGGCTCGATCACCGTGACCTTGGCGCCTTCGCGCAGGCGGTCAATGCCGTCCACCACCACCTGCTCGCCAGGCTTGAGTTCGCCCTTGACGCTCACCCGGTCGCCATCGGTCACGCCCACGGCGATGCGCCGCTGCGTCACCGTGCCATCCTCCTGGACCAGGTAGACGTAGTTGTTCTGCACGGCCGTGGTCGGCACGGTCAGCGCCTGCTCCAGCCGGTCCACTTCCAACTTGACGTTGACGAACTGGTTGGCGAACAGCCGGCCCTCGGCATTGTCGAAAGCGGCCTTGGCCTTGATGGTGCCGGTGGCGATGTCGATGCTGTTGTCCACCGCATTGAGGCGGCCGCGCCCCAGTTGCTGCTTCAGGTCCCGGTCCCACAGCTCCACGGGCAGCTCGCGGCCCTCGGCCAGGCGCCGTGCCAGCGTGCCCACATGGGCCTCGGGCACGGAGAACACCGCATCGATGGGCTTGACCTGGGTGATGGTGACGATGCCGTTGGTGTCCGAAGGGTTGACCACATTGCCCCGGTCGGCCTGGCGCAGGCCCAGCCGGCCCGCAATGGGCGCCGTGATGCGCGTGTAGCTCAGTTGCAGCTTGGCCGCATCGGCCTGGGCCTGGTCGGCGGCCACCGTGCCCTGGTACTGGCGCACCAGCGCAGCCTGGGTATCGACCTGCTGGCCGGCAATGGAATCCTGGGCCTGCAGCTCCTTGTAGCGCTGCAGGTCCAGCTGGGCGTTCTTGAGCAGCGCCTGGTCGCGCTGCAGCGTGCCCTGGATCTGGTTGAAGCTGGCCTGGAAGCTGCGCGGATCGATCTCGGCCAGCAGCTGGCCGGCCTTGACCTCGTCGCCTTCCTTGAAATGCAGGCGCAGCAACTCACCCGACACCTTGGCGCGCACCACGGCCGTGGCGCGCGGGTTCATGGTGCCGATGGCGCTGATCAGCACGCGCATGTCGCGCCGCTCCACCACGCCCACGGACACCGGCTGCGCCTGGGCACCCATGGCGCCGGGGCCGCCAGGCCCACCCGGCCCGCCGGGGCCGCGCCGGCCGCCTCCCGCACGCCCGCCACCCGGGCCGGGCGCACCGGCCGAGGCCTGCTCGCCCTGCGCCGGCGCCCGCTTGTTCCACCACCACAGCCCGCCCCCCGCCACCAGGGCCAGTGCCACCACGCCCCACATCAGGGCGGGCCGTACCCGGCCGCGCTGGCGTACGCCGTGGGCATCTGCAACAAAGGGGCTGCTTGACAGGCGTTTCATGGTCACTGCGGGAAGTCGTGGGAGGAAACCGTGGGTCCGGCCCCGGAACGGGGAACGGCGGCGGATGCGGCTATGGTAGCCAGTCCCATGCTCTCCAAAACGAGGCAGATCGCCGTTTTACGCAGGCATTACCCCCGCTTTACCCCGGCTTTACCCGCTCTGGCCAGAGCGTTTTTGGAACAGGTCGGGCACCCGTCGGCAGGGTCTCAGACAGGGCACGGCGCTCAAAACACTGTTGACCCAGGCACGGCCAATGCGGGGCGCATCAGCCCGAAAGTCCATAGAAAACAAGGCATTGCACCGCACCCCGGCGCGGCCCGCGCCTCGCCCCCCGTTGGACTGCCCCCCGCGCTTGTGGCTACGATGCGCGGCCGCTGGCCTGCAAGCGCAGGCCGCCATCCATCCGTCCCAGGAGAACACCATGACGACTGCCAACCCACGCCTGACCGACCACCCCGAAGAAGCCGCCGTGCGCGTGCCGCTGGAGCTGTACATGCGCGGCCATGCCGAGGACAACAGCGCCCACATGCGCGCCGCCTTCATGCCCACCGCCCGCATCGAAAGCGTGCGCGAAGGCCCGCTGACCTCCTGGGACATCGACACCTACTGCGCCCGCTTCAAGGGCCAGCCCGCCGCCGACGAGGCCACGCGCCGCCGCAGCATCGACGCCATCGACATCGGCGGCACGGCGGCCAGCGCCAAGATCACCCTGGTGCACGGCGCCATCACCTTCATCGACTACTTCGTGCTGCTCAAGACCGAGGCCGGCTGGAAGATTGCCAACAAGGCCTTCCATGCCCAGCCGCACTGACATCACCAGGGCTTGAAATGGGCCAGCAGGCCGTAGGTCAGCGCACCAGCCAAGGTCGGCATGGCAATGCCTCCACGCACCAGGCGTGCGAGGCAGATGGCCAGCAGCGCCAGGGCGATCACAGCCACCCGCCCCCAGTGGACATCGCTGACCAACAGCCCCCAGGTTGACACCACGAACAGGGCAGCGATGGCGGCGGGCCCGACACCCGCCAGCCACCTCTGCACCTTCCGAGACGCCCGTGCAGAGTGCCCTCTGCGGCGTGCCTGCCACAACGGCAACCAGCGCAGGCCAAAGGTGCCGGCACCGCACAACAGCAAGATCCAGAATGTGTACGACATGGTGGTCAGCCCCTGTCGGCCGTGGCCGCATGCGCCAGCGCACCGCACAGGATCGCCAGCGCCAGGGCGTGGTAGCCCGGAATGAAGCAAACCAGCACCGCAGCGACCACGGCGGCCGTGAGCACCGCACGCCACCAGCGCAGCACCCCCGCCTCCAGCAGCAGCGCAAAGAACAACGCCGGCAGAACGAAGGCCAGCCCCTCGCGGACGGCTGCCGGCCACCGATCCACCTCGCCCACCAGCGTCACCCCCATCACCGTACCTCCCACCCAGGCCGCGTAGGCGCCAAGTTGCAGGCCCAGAAACCAGTGCTCGCGCTCGGCCTCTGGCACGCCCTGCATCTTGCTCATGGCGGTGGCAAACACCTCGTCGGTCAGGCCAAAGGCCAACCAGGGCGTGGCCAGGCGCTGCCGCGGCCCCAGCACCACCTGCAGGGCCGGGCCATACAGCACATGCCGCGCATTCATCAACAGCACCGTGGGCAAAGCGGTCCACAGCCCGGCTCCCGAAGCCAGCAACGAAATCAGCAGGAACTGGCTGGCTCCGGCATAGACCAGCACGGAAGCCAGCACCGCAATGGATGGAGCAAGACCCGCCTGAACGGCCGCCACGCCAAAGGAAAAAGCAATCGGCAGATAGCCCGTCGCCACGGAGAGGCTGGCGGTCAGGCCGGCAGCCAGCGGACGAGCGCCGCTCACGCCGCGCCTCCGAACCATTTCGCCACAGGATTGCCGACAATCGTGCCGGGCAAGCCGGCCTCATTCCCAGCCAAACACATGATCGCCCCCCTCTATGAAAGAAGATCGATCAATATAGCGTCTCAACTCCCGTCACTGCAGGCCCGTGCCACCCGCCTGCGGCGCCCCGTCTACCCCACCCCGCACACCAAGGGCGTGATGCCTTCGGGCCCGTCATCCTCCAGCGGCTGCAGGGGCTGGGCGGCGGCAAGCTTGCCTTCTTCCACGGTCATGCCGCGCGGCAGGGCCACGCCGTTCTTGGCGGCCAGGACCTCGGCCATGATGCTGACGGCGATTTCGGGAGGCGTCTTGCTGCCTATGTACAGGCCGATGGGGCCGCGCAGGCGCGCCAGTTGCGCGTCGCCCAGGCCGAAGTGCTCGCTCAGGCGCTGCAGGCGCAGCGCGGTGTTGCGGCGCGAGCCGATGGCGCCCACGTAGAAGGCCGGGGATTCCAGGGCTTCCATGAGGGCCAGGTCGTCGAGCTTGGGGTCGTGCGTGAGGCCGATGATGCAGGTGCGCGCATCGGCGCGCATGGTGCGCACGAGGTCGTCGGGCATCTCGCGCGACAGCTGCACGCCGGCCACGCTCCAGTGGCGGCTGTATTCCTCGCGCGGGTCGCAGACGGTGACCGCAAAGCCGTTGAACAGCGCCATGGTGGCCAGGTATTCGGACAGCTGGCCTGCGCCGATGAGCAGCATGCGGTACTCGGGACCGAAGCTGTTGGCGACCTGCTGCCCGTCATGCACCAGCGGCTCGGGCGCATCGCTGACCTGCTGGACGACCTGGCCGGTGGCCTTGTCCACGGTGCGCCGCACCATGCGGCCTTCGTCCAGCCATTGGACGAGTTGCTGCAGCGCAGCAGCGTCGGGATTGAATTCGAGCAGCAGCTCCAGCGTGCCGCCGCAGGGCAGGCCGAAGCGGTGGGCCTCGTCGGCGCTGACGCCGTAGCGCAGCAGCCGGGGCGCGCCGTCTCGCAAGGCGTCGGCGTCCGAGGCGTGGCTGTAGCGGGCGATCAGGTCGTCCTCGATGCAGCCGCCGGACACGGAGCCGACCACGGCGCCCGAAGCCCCCAGCGCCATGATGGAGCCGATGGGCCGGGGCGACGAGCCCCAGGTGCGCACCACCGTGGCCAGCAGCGCGCGCTCGCCCTGAGCGCGCCATTGCGCGAGGTGGCGCAGAACATGAACATCCAGGTTTTCCATTGCAAATCTCCACGCCGGCACCTGGCTTGCCTGTGCAGCTGGGCGCCTGGCGTTTTTCGGCGGCTATTGTCTCTCTGCATCAAGAAGGGTGCAGCAGCATGTAAAAAGGGCTTGGTAGCGCAGGGCGAAGCATAGAAGCCACAACAAATCTGAGGCCAGAGACGCCGAGCAAGAGCCGCCTCGCGGCGAGGGCGTCGTCCCCCTCCCGCGAAGCGAGAGAGAGGGGGAAGCGGCGCAGCCGCTCAGGGGGAGCGCCCTAGTACCGCGAAAGCAGCCAGCCAGCCCCAAGGACGACGACGATGGCCAGCCCCCAGCACCACAGCGGGATGGCGCGGCGCGAGCGTTCCTCGGCCTCGGTGGCCGGTGCGGCATCCAGCGGCGTGGCCACGCCGGCTGCGGCGTCGTGCTCCCAGGCCTGGGCGTCCACGGTGGGCTCGATGTGGCCGGTTTCATCGGCCAGGCCGGCAGGCAGGTGGGACAGGTCGGCGGTGTCGCCTGCATCGGCAGGCGCTGCGGGCGCGCGCGGGTGGCGCTGCTGCATCAGCGTGTCGAATCGCGCGAAGAAGTCGTCGGCCATGTTGCGGGCGGCGCCGTCGATCAGCCGCTGGCCCAGCTGGGCGATCTTGCCGCCGACCTGGGCCTGCACGCTGTAGCTGAGCAGGCAACGCGGCTGGCCTGCGGCGTCAGCGGGCTCGGGGGTGAGGGTGACGTCGGCCTCGCCCTTGCCGAAGCCGGCCACGCCGCCCTGGCCTTCAAAGGCGATGCGGTAGCGCTCGGGCGGCGTGATGTCGGACAGCGTGACCTTGCCGCTGAACTTGGCCGATACCGGCCCCACCTTGACCGCCATGCCCACGGCGTACTGGTCATCGCCCAGGGGTTCGAAGCGGTCGCAGCCGGCCAGGCAGGCCTTGAGCGTTTCAGGATCGTTGAGCGCCTCCCAGGCCTGCTGCTGGCTGACGGCAAGGGAACGGCTGGCTTGCATTTCCATGGCAATTCCTTTCTGCGATGGGGGTGGCCGCAAGCGGCTCAGCGGCCTGGCGCCGCCAGCAGCCGCGCCAGGTGACCGGCCAGCTGCTGCAGCGATTCCAGGTTGTGTACCGCAAGCATGGCATGGGCATGACGATGCAGCACGGCTGCCCCCTGGGCCAGTGGGGCATACCCGTCAAAGCGCAGCAGCGGGTTGAGCCACAGCAGCCGCGCGCTGTGGCGGCGCAGCCAGGCCAGTTCGCGGTCCAGCTCGGCGGCATCGCCGGTGTCCAGGCCGTCGCTGATGATGAGCACCAGGGTGCGCCGGCCCACCAGGCCTGAAACCCGGTGGCGCGCATGCAGGCGGCGCAGTTCGCCCAGGCTGCTGCCCAGGCGCGTGCCGCCGCCAAAGTCGGCAATCGCGGCGTTGGCGCGCTCGAGCATGGCGTCGGTATCGGCCTGGGCAAAGGCCGGGCCCAGGTCGCGCAGCTCGGTGCCGAAGCTGAAGACCTGGCGGCGCAGGCCCGCATGGCGCTGCGTGCTGGTGGCCGCGTGCAGGAAGGCCAGCAGCAGCCGCGCATAGCGCTCCATGGAGCCCGAGACATCGACCAGGGCCAGCCAGGGCAGCGGCAGGCGCCGGCGTTCGCGCCGCAGCAGCTGCAGCATTTCGCCGCCATGGTGCGATGCCGCACGCAGGCTGGCAGCCCAGTCGGGCACCGCGCCGCGCTGGCCGGTGCGCGTGCGGCGGCTGCGGTAGCGGGGCAAGGGAAGGGCAATGTCCCGGGCCAGGCGCTGCACCAGCAGGTATTCGCTGGCGCTGAGCTGGTTGAAGTCGGCATGGCGCAGGCGGTGGCGCTCGCTGGCCGTCATGGCGGCGTCCAGCTTCAGCTCTTCATCGACGGTGGCCCTGCCCTCGCCGGCCTGGCGGGGCGACAGGGCTTCCTGCACGCGCGGGCGGTGGCGCGGCGCGGACGGCCGGGGCGCCTGCGGCAGCAACTGGGCCAGCAGTTGCCTGGCCACATCGGGATTGCGGAAGTAGGCGTCGAACAGTTCGCGGAACACGGCGCGGTCCTGGGCGTTGCTCACAAATACGGCCTCCAGCGCGGCGGCCATGTCCTCGCGCGCCAGGCCGACCAGGGACAGGGCCTGCTGGGCCAGCGCCATGCGCCCGCCATCCACGGGCACGCCCGCGCGGCGCAGCGCACGCGCAAAGCCGACCAGGTTGCCAGCCAGCTTGCCGCTGCGCGCATCGCCCAGCCAGCTGGTGCGCTCGCCCCCATCGGCGGCACCGGCGGCACCGGCTGCACCAGCCGTCACGGCGCGGGCTCCGGCGCCAGCAGTTGCTGCAGCCGCTCGGGCGTGAGCGCGGTCACGTCCTCGCGCTGCTTGAAGAGGATGCCGGCCGTGTCGTGCACGACTTCGGGATCGACCACCAGGGTGTCCAGAGCCACCAGGGCCTTGGCCCATTCCACGCTTTCGGCAATGCCGGGCACGCGCTGGAAGGCGTCGGCAAAGGGCTGGCTGCGCAGCCGTCCCACGAAGCTCGCCACCTGGGCCGTCAGGGCCTGCCCGGCCCCGGGCACCAGGGCGCGCACGATGGCCAGCTCGCGCTCGCGCCCGGGATAGTCCAGCCAGTGGTAGAGGCAGCGGCGCTTGACGGCGTCGTGCAGGTCGCGCGTGCGGTTGCTGGTGAGCACGGTCACGGGCGGCACGCGCGCCGCCACCGTGCCCAGCTCGGGAATGCTGACCTGGTACTCGCCCAGGTACTCCAGCAGGAAGGCCTCGAAGGGCTCGTCGGCGCGGTCGATCTCGTCGATCAGCAGCACGGCGCCGGGCTCGGGCTGCTGCAGGGCCTGCAGCAGCGGGCGGCTTACGAGGTAGCGCTCCTGGTAGACCTCCTGCTCTGCGCGCTGCAGTCGGTCCTGCTGCGGTGCGGCCGCGGGCTGCGCCGAGGCCAGCTCGGCCGCGCGCAGGTGCAGCAGCTGGGCCGCGTAGTTCCATTCATACAGCGCCTCGCGCTGCTCCATGCCGTCATAGCACTGCAGCCGGATCAGGCGGCGCGCCAGCACGCGTGCCAGCGCCTGGGCCAGCGCGGTCTTGCCCACGCCGGGCTCGCCCTCCAGCAGCAGCGGCCGCTGCAGCCGCAGGGCCAGGAAGACGGCCGTGGCCAGGCGCCGGTCGGCGAAATAGCCTTCGGCCTGCAGCGCGGCGACCAGGGCGTCTATGGAGGCAATGGCTTGCTCGGAAGGCATCCGCCGTGTCACCCCAGCATCTGCGATACCGCACGCTGCGTCTGCACGCTGATCAACTGCGCCCGGTAGCGCGCGCTGGCATGCAGGTCGCTGTTGAGGTCGGCATGGTCGATCAGCACCTGGGCGGCTGCGTCGGGCGTGAAGCTCTGGTTGAGCGCGGCCTCCAGCCCCGCATGGCGGAACACGCTGAGCCCGGCGCCCGTGATGGCCACGCGCACGCCGCTGTCGGTCTGGGCGACGAAGACGCCCACCAGGGCGAAGCGCGAGGCGGGCTGCTTGAACTTGAGGTACGCGGCCTTCTTCGGCACGGGAAAGCGCACGGCCGTGATCAGCTCGCCGCTGCCCAGCGCCGTGGTGTACATGCCCTGGAAGAAGTCGTCGGCCGCGATCTCGCGCCGGTCGGTGACGACGGTGGCGCCCAGGCCCAGCACGGCGCTGGGGTAGCAGGCAGCGGGGTCGTTGTTGGCCAGCGAGCCGCCGATGGTGCCGCGCGCACGCACCTGGCGGTCGCCGATGCCGCCGGCCAGCTCGGCCAGGGCCGGGATGGCGGCCTGGACCTGCGGGTTGGCGGCCACGTCGGCATGGCGCGTCATGGCGCGGATTTCCACGGTCTGGCCGTTGACGGCAATGCCGGCCAGGCCCTGGACGCGGTTCAGGTCCACGATCTGTTCGGGCCGCGCCAGGCGCAGGCGCATCGATGGCAGCAGGCTCTGGCCGCCGGCCAGGTACTGGCCGCCCTGCGCGGCCAGCGCGGCGGCGTCGGCCGTGGTGCCCGGGGCTTCATAGGTGAATGCGTACATGGCGCTCTCCTCAGGAGGTGGCTGCGGCGTCGATGGCCGACCAGACACGGTGCGGGCTGGCCGGCATGTCCAGGTCCCTGACACCCAGGGGATGCAGTGCGTCGAGCACGGCATTGATGACGGCGGGCGGCGAGCCGATGGCCCCCGCCTCGCCGCAGCCCTTGGTGCCCAGCGGGTTGTGCGTGCAGGGCGTGCAGACGGTGCCTAGCTTGAATTCGGGGAAGTCGTCGGCGCGCGGCATGGCGTAGTCCATGAAGCTGCCGGTGAGCAGCTGGCCGGTCTCGCGGTCGTAGACGCAGTTTTCCAGCAGCGCCTGGCCTATGCCCTGGGCCACGCCGCCGTGCACCTGGCCCTCGACGATCATGGGATTGATGATGGTGCCGAAGTCGTCCACGGCGCTGAAGCGGTCCACGCGCACCACGCCCGTGGCCGGGTCCACCTCGACCTCGCAGATGTAGGTGCCTGCGGGAAAGGTGAAGTTGGTGGGGTCGTAGAAGGCGGTTTCGTTGAGGCCCGGCTCCAGCTTGTCCAGCGGGTAGTTGTGCGGCACATAGGCGGTGAGCGCGATCTGGGCGAAGGGGATCTTCTTGTCCGTGCCACGCACCGTGAACTCGCCGCCCGCGAAGTCGATGTCGGCGTCGCTGGCCTCCATCAGGTGGGCCGCGATCTTCTTGGCCTTGGCCTCGATCTTGTCCAGCGCCTTCATGATGGCCGCGCCGCCCACGCTGATGGAGCGCGAGCCATAGGTGCCCATGCCGAAGGGCACACGGCCCGTGTCGCCGTGGACGATGTCCACGTTCTCCACGGGTATACCCAGGCGCGCGGCCACCACCTGGGCAAAGGTGGTCTCGTGCCCCTGGCCATGGCTGTGCGAGCCCGTGAACACGGTGACGCTGCCCGTGGGGTGCACGCGCACCTCGCCGCATTCGAACAGGCCGGCCCGCGCGCCCAGTGCGCCCGCGATGTTGCTGGGCGCCAGGCCGCAGGCTTCGATGTAGCTGCTGTAGCCCAGGCCGCGCCTGAGGCCCCGCGCCTCGCTGTCGGCACGGCGCGCGGCAAAGCCGGCCACGTCGGCCAGGGCCTCGGCCTTGTCCATGCAGGCGCCATAGTCGCCCACGTCGTACTGCAGGGCCACGGGCGTCTGGTAGGGGAAGCTGGTGACGAAGTTGCGCCGCCGGATCTCGGCCTGGGACAGGTTCAGCTGCCAGGCGCAGCGGCTGACCAGGCGCTCCAGCAGGTAGGTGGCCTCGGGCCGGCCCGCGCCCCGGTAGGCATCGACGGGGGCGGTGTTCGTGAACCAGGCATCGACCTCCACGTAGACCTGGGGCGTGGCGTACTGGCCGGCCAGCAAGGTGGCATAGAGGATGGTGGGCACGGCGCTGGCGAAGGTGCTCAGGTAGGCGCCCAGGTTGGCATCCGTGTGCACGCGCATGGCCAGGAACTTGCCGCTGGCGTCCATGGCCATCTCGGCATGGCTGACGTGGTCGCGGCCATGCGCGTCGGTGAGGAAGGATTCGCTGCGGTCGGCCGTCCATTTGATGGAACGATTGAGCTTGCGCGCGCCCCAGGTCAGGCAGACATCCTCGGCATACAGGAAGATCTTGGAGCCGAAGCCGCCGCCCACGTCGGGCGCGATCACGCGCACCTTGTGCTCGGGCAGGCCCATGACGAAGGCCGTCATCAACAGCCGCTCGACGTGCGGGTTCTGGTTGGCCACGTACAGCGTGTACTCGTCATTGGCGCGGCTGTAGCTGCCGATGGCCGCGCGCGGCTCCATGGCGTTGGGAATCAGCCGGTTGTTGACCAGGTCCAGCTGGGCGACGTGGGCGGCGCCGGCGAACACGGCATCCACGGCGGCCTTGTCGCCGATGGCCCATTTGTAGCAGTGGTTGTCGGGCGCGATGTCATGCACCACCGCGCCGGGCACGCTGCCGGCCGCCGCGTCGGCCACCAGCACCACGGCGGGCAGCGGGTCGTAGTCCACCTCCACCAGCTCGGCCGCGTCGCGCGCCTGCTCCAGCGTCTCGGCCACGACCATGGCGACCTGGTCGCCCACGTAGCGCACGGTGTCCAGCGCCAGGATGGGATGCGGCGGCTCCTTCATGGGCTCGCCGTTGGTGCTGGTGATCAGCCAGCCGCAGGGCAGGCCGTTGATCTTGTCGGCCGCCACATCGGCGCCCGTGAGCACGCCGATGACGCCGGGCGCGGCCTTGGCCGCATCGGTGGAAACGGAGCGCACACGCGCATGCGCGTGCGGCGAGCGCACGAACACCGCATGGGCCTGGGCGGCCAGCGCGATGTCGTCGGTGTACTGGCCCGCGCCCGTGAGGAAGCGGTAGTCCTCCTTGCGCTTGACGGGCTCGCCGATGTGGGGGAGCTTGGAAAAGTCGGATGCACCCATGGCTGTCTCCTTGTGGTGACCTGCGGCGCTCAGGCCGCAGGCCCTGCCATGGCTTGGCTGCCCTTTTTCACGGCGGCCACGATGTTCTGGTAGCCCGTGCAGCGGCACAGGTTGCCCTCCAGCGCCTCGCGGATCTCGCGATCGCCCGCGCACGGCTGGCGCTGGCACAGGTCCACGGCGCTCATGACCATGCCCGGCGTGCAAAAGCCGCATTGCAGGCCGTGGCACTCCTTGAAGGCCGCCTGCATGGGGTGCAGGCCGCCGTCGATATCCGCCAGCCCTTCGATGGTGCGCACCTCGCAGCCTTCGGCCTGCACGGCCAGCATGGCGCAGGACTTGACGGCGTGGCCGTCGACGATGACGGTGCAGGCCCCGCACTGGCTGGTGTCGCAGCCCACATGCGTGCCGGTCAGGCGCAGGTGCTCGCGCAGCGCATGCACGAGCAAGGTGTTGGGCGGAACGTCGATGCGCTGCGCGCGCCCGTTGACGGTGAGCTGGACATTCATCGTGCTGTCTCCTGCCTGTGATCGGCGGTGATCTGGAACGTGGGGGAACGCCGGGAACCTCGCCTGCCATGGTCGCCCTGCCCGCAGGCGCCCGTTCTAGGGTTGACCCGCAAGCCCGGGCCAGGCGGCGCGGATATTCTCAAAATGACACAGTCGTCACCGCAGCCGCAGCCGCAGCCCGCACCGCTTGCGCCTGCGCGCCCCGGCTTCGACCGTGCCAGCCTGCCAGCCCGTTCGCAATCCCTTGCCAGCCAGCCACAGGAGTTCCCGCCCCATGTTCGCCCTGAGCCCCGACGCCGCGCAGCCCTGCCCCGCCGATCCGCGCCACCAGCAGGTCGCCCGGGCCCGCAGCCTGGTTTTCGGCGATCAGGCGCTGGCCGGTTCACCGCCCGGCATCGCACCCTGGCTATGGCGCTCCTGGCAGCGCTGCCTGGCGGCAGGCCGCCGCCCGGACGAGCGCGTGGTCTACGAAGCATTGGGGCCGCATGCGCTGCGCCAGACCCGTGATGGCCATGAGGTGCTGCTGCAGGCCGCGCGCCCCGTGATGGCCCAGCTGGTGGGTGCCGTGGGCGCCATGCACTACTTCAGCCTGCTGACCGATGCACGCGGCACGGTGCTGGAGGTGCAGGGGCCGCTGGAGCGCAGCGACATCCGCGTGCAGGCCATCGCCCGCGTGGGCGTGGACCTGTCCGAGCAGGGCGTGGGCACCACGGCCATTGGCGCGGCCCTGGCCGAGCACAGCCCCGTCTGGCTGCACCGGGCAGAGCATTTCTTCGAGGCCAACCGCCACTACAGCTGCGCGGGTGCGCCGCTGTCCGGCCCGGACGGGAGCTGCCTGGGCATGCTGGACATCACGGGCGTGGATGTGCCGGAGCGGCCCGAACTCATGCACCTGGCGCTGCGCTGCGCCCGCGCCATCGAGGACCGGCTGCTGCGCGCCCTGCCCCATGCCCTGCTGCTGCACCTGAACTGGCCCGGCGGGCCGCTGGGCCAGGAGGGCGAAGGCCTGCTGGCCGTGGACGCCGAAGGGCATGTGGCGGGCAGCAATACCCTGGCCCGCCAGCTGGTGCCCCAGCCGCTGTCGCTGCCGGGCCAGCCGCTGCACTGCAGCGAACTGCTGGCCATGCCCTGGACGGCGCTGGTGGACCATGCGCGCCAGCGCCCCAACGAGCCGCTGCGCCTGCCGCTGTGGTCGGGCCTGCGGCTGCAGGCCCTGGTGCAGCCCGGCCCCCAGCTGCGCCAGCTGCTGCCTGCGCTGGGCACGGCGGCACTCGCTGCCGCCGCCCAGGCCAGCCCGCTGCGCGCCAGCGAGGGCGTGCTGATCGAGCAGGCCCTGCAGGACGCCCAGGGCAATGTGACCCGGGCCGCCCGCGCGCTGGGCATCAGCCGCGCCACGCTGTACCGCAAACTGGGGGCCCGCAAGCCTCACACCACCACTTGAACGGGACGTTTCCTCGGGTTCACACGGATTTCTTTTAGGGGGAGCAGGCCGCCTGCGACGGTCGGGTCTCCGTAGAATCGACGGCTTTGGTCCATGCGCCGACAAGAGCGCTGCGCGCCGGCCTACAGGCTGGCGTACGGCGACGGACCCAATACAGCCTACTTTTTGGAGACACCATGCAGGCTTTGCTCAAATTCTCAAGGGGGGTCGACTGGCTCAACAGCCTGGTCGGGCGATGGCTTATCTGGCTGATCCTGGCCTCCACGGTCATCAGCGGCATCAATGCCATCGTTCGCAAGGTGTTGCACACCAGCTCGAACGCCTACCTCGAAGTGCAGTGGTACCTGTTCGCGGCCTCCTTCCTGCTGGCCGCCGGCTACACGCTGCTGCAGGGCGAGCATGTGAAGGTGGATGTGATCGCCAGCCGCCTGTCCAAGCGCACGCAGATCTGGATCGACATCTTCGGCTTCGTCTTCTTCCTGACCCCCATGGCGCTGGCCATCCTGTGGTTCGGCACGCCGTTCGTGATCCAGGCCATGCAGACCGGCGAGATGTCGGGCAACGCAGGCGGCCTGGTGCGCTGGCCCGTCTACCTGATGATCCCCATCGGCTTCGGACTGCTGCTGCTGCAGGGCATGTCGGAGCTGATCAAGCGCATCGCCTTCCTGAAGGGCCTGATCGACGATCCCACGGCCAAGAAGGGCGAGAAGACCGCCGAGGAAGACCTGGCCGACGCCCTGCGCGGGCTGGCAGGTGCCAAGGACAAAAGCGGGCAAAGCGCCTGATCGGGGAAACAGACATCATGGAATTCGTAATCCACAACCTGGCCCCGATCATGTTCGCGGGGCTGATACTTTTCCTGCTCGTGGGTTTTCCCGTGGCATTCAGCCTGGGCGCCTGCGGCCTGTTCTTCGCCTTTGTCGGCATCGAACTGGGCGTGCTGCCCGAAGCCCTGCTGCAGGCCCTTCCGCTGCGCATCTTCGGCATCATGCAGAACGAGACGATGCTGGCCATACCGTTCTTCACCCTCATGGGGCTGATACTGGAGCGAAGCGGCATGGCCGAGGACCTGCTGGAGACCGTGGGCCAGCTCTTCGGCCCCGTGCGCGGCGGCGTGGCCTTTGCGGTGATCTTCGTGGGCGCGCTGCTGGCGGCGACCACGGGCGTGGTCGCGGCATCGGTGATCTCCATGGGCCTGATCTCCCTGCCCATCATGATGCGCTACGGCTATGACCGCCGGGTGGCCTCGGGCGTGATCGCGGCCTCGGGCACGCTGGCGCAGATCATTCCGCCGTCCCTGGTGCTGATCGTGCTGGCCGACCAGCTGGGCCGCAGTGTGGGCGACATGTACAAGGGCGCCTTCCTGCCGGGCCTGATGCTGACGGGCTGCTATGCGCTGTTCATCGTCGTGCTGGCCATCTTCAAGCCCGCCATGGTGCCCGCCCTGCCGCCCGAGGCGCGCACGCTGCGCGAGCCCAATGGCAATTCCGGCCTGCCTTCCACCCTGGTGCTGACCGTGCTGTGCGTGGCCGCCTCCATCGTGGTCGGACAGTACATGCCCCAGCTGCACACCTGGTGGTCCGGCGATGTGGTGGAGAAGGTCGCGCTGGACGAGACCATCGTGGTGTCCATGTGCTTCGGCGTGGCCCTGGCCTTCATCGCCGCCATGTTCAACAAGCTCACGGGCCTGCACCTGCTCAGCCGCATGGCCGAGCGCGTGACCTTCGTGCTGATCCCGCCGCTGCTGCTGATCTTCCTGGTGCTGGGCACCATCTTCCTGGGCGTTGCAACCCCCACCGAAGGCGGCGCCATGGGCGCGCTGGGCGCGGCCATCATGGCCTTCGCTCGCGGCCGCCTGAACATGGACCTGCTCAAGCAGGCGCTGATGTCCACCACCAAGCTGTCGTGCTTCGTGATGTTCATCCTGATCGGCGCGACCATGTTCGGCCTGACCTTCCAGGGCGTGGACGGCCCCAAGTGGGTGGAGGAACTGCTGGTGTCCCTGCCCGGCGGCGAGATCGGCTTCCTGATCGTGGTCAACATCATGATCTTCGTGCTGGCCTTCTTCCTGGACTTCTTCGAGCTGTCCTTCATCGTCGTGCCGCTGCTGGCCCCCGTGGCCGACAAGCTGGGCATCGACCTGGTCTGGTTCGGCGTGCTGCTGGCCGTGAACATGCAGACCTCGTTCATGCACCCGCCCTTCGGCTTCGCGCTGTTCTTCCTGCGCAGCGTGGCCCCGGCCAAGGCCTACGTGGACAAGGTCACCAAGAAGATGACCGAGCCCGTGACCACCATGCAGATCTATGCAGGTGCCATTCCCTTCGTGGTGCTGCAGCTGTTCATGGTGGCCCTGATCATCATCTTCCCCGGCATCGTCTCCAGCGGGCTGGACAAGAAGGTGGAGTACGACCTGGACAAGGTGCGCCAGGAGATGGAGGCATCCATGCCCGAGGCCATCGACTTCAACGACCCCATGTTCAACGGCGACGGCGCGAACCAGCCGCCTGCCCCCGGAGCAACGCCTGGCGAGCCTTCGGCCCCGGGCAGCGAGGACGATGCACTCAAGGCGCTGCAGGACCAGTTGCAGCGCGAGCAACCGGCCACGCCGGGCGAGAGCAAGTCCGGCAGCTGATCGCAGGCTTCCTCAAGGACAGCAAAGGCCCCGCAACCGCGGGGCCTTTTTTCGTTCGGGCCCCGGCGTGCGCCGGTCCCCTGCGCGCATGAAAAAAGCCGGGCAGTGCCCGGCTTTCCCGCATGACGCCCGAGGGCGCCGCGACTTCACAGCTTTTGCGCCGACATGAAGGCGTCGTAGCGCGCCTCGGCAAAGCGGAACCACAGCACCTCGTCGCGCTGGAAGTTGCGGTAGTCGCCGTAGATCTTCTTCCACGCAGGATTTTTCTCGGCCAGCTCCGCATAGACCGCCATGGTGGTCTTGTAGGAAGCATCGAGTACGGTCTGCGGGAAGGCCAGCACCTTGGCCTTGCTGGCCACCAGTTGCTTGAGCGCGCCGGGATTGCGCGCGTCGTAGCGGGCCTGGGTGACCACGTGGGCCTCGTGCGATGCAGCCTGCACCATGGCGCGCTGCTCGGGCGTCAGCGCGGCCAGCGCCTTCTGGTTCACGTAGAACTCGAGGTTCAGGCTGCCTTCCCACCAGCCGGGGTAGTAGTAGAACGGAGCGACCTTGTTGAAGCCCAGCTTGAGGTCGTCATAGGGGCCGATCCATTCGGCCGCATCGATGGTGCCCTTTTCCAGCGCCTGGTAGATTTCGCCGCCCGGGATGTTCTGGGGCACGCCGCCCATGCGCTCGATGATCCGGCCCGCGAAGCCGCCGATACGGAACTTCAGGCCCTTGATGTCCTCGGGTGTCTTGACCTCCTTGCGGAACCAGCCCCCCATCTGTGCGCCCGTGTTGCCGCCCAGGAAGTTGACGATGCCGTATTCGGCATAGAACTCGCGCATCAGCTTGCCGCCGTTGCCGTCCACGATCCACGCCGTGAGCTGGCGCGAGTTCATGCCGAACGGAATGGCGCCGCCAATGGCAAAGGCCTCATTCTTGCCAAAGAAGTAGTAAGGCGCCGTGTGCGCGATCTCCACCGTGCCGTTCTGCACGCCATCGACCACGCCGAAAGCGGGCATCAGCTCGCCGGCCGCATGGACCGAGACCTCGAACTTGCCGCCCGACATCTCCTTGATCGCCTTGGAGAACACCTCGGCCGAGCCGTAGATGGTGTCCAGCGAGCGCGGGAAGCTCGACGCCAGGCGCCAGCGTATTGCCGCCTGCGCGTGAACGGCCGGTGCCGCTGCGGCAGTCAACACACCGGCCAGACCGGCGTGCTTGAGTGCTTTTCTTCTGTCCATCACTGTCTCCTCCTGGTTCGCTCTGCTTGAGAGCATTCAAAAAAGGCCGGACTGCTCTTGGCAGCCCGGCCCACATACTTTCTCGGAACAACAAAAAAAGCCCGCTGTCCCCTGCTGCATTCAACAGAGGGGACGCGGGCTTGGCCTGCAGGCTTGGAAGGCATGGACCGTCCTTGTGCGTGCTGCTGGCTGGGGAGACCTGGCCTTACAGCTTGGCCGTGGTCATGTAGCTGTTGTAGCGGAACTCCGAGAAGCGCTCCCACAGCAGCTGGTCGCGCTGGAAGGTGCGCAGGCTCTGGTTGATCTTCTTGAACATGGGCGACTTGGCGTCATGCTCGGCCATGATCTCCATGACGGCCTTGTAGCCGGCATCCATGAAGTCCTTGGGGAAGGCCTTGAGCTGGGTCTTGTCGGCCACCAGCTTCTTGAGCGCCACGGGGTTGTTGGCGTCGTACTTGGCCGTCATGTCGCGTGCCGCCACGTTGCAGGCTGCATCGACCATGGCCTTGTACTCGGGCGACAGGGCCGCATACGCCTTGGTGTTGATGAAGAACTCCAGCTCGGCGCCGCCTTCCCACCAGCCGGGGTAGTAGTAGTAGGGAGCGACCTTGTTGAAGCCCAGCTTCTGGTCGTCGTAGGGGCCCACGAATTCCACGGCATCCAGCGTGCCCTTTTCGAGCGCCTGGTAGACCTCGCCCACGGGCATGTTCTGGGCGACCACGCCAAGCTTGAGCATAGCGTCGCCGAACAGGCCGCCGCCCAGGCGCATCTTCAGGCCCTTGAGATCGGCCACCGACTTGATTTCCTTGCGGAACCAGCCGCCCATCTGGGTGCCCGTGTTGCCTGCGCTCTGGCTCTTGATGTTGTACTGCGCATAGAACTCGTCCATGAGCTTGCGGCCGCCGCCGTGCTCCATCCAGGCATCCATCTGGCGGGCGGTCAGGCCGAAGGGCACGGCGCAGCCGAAGGCGAAGATGTAGTCCTTGCCGGTGAAGTAATAGGGCGCCGTCAGCGCCATCTCGATGGTGCCGTTCTGGATGCCATCGACCACGCCGAAGGCGGGCATCAGCTCACCGGCCGCATGCACCGAGACTTCGAACTTGCCGCCCGACATCGCCTTGAGCGTCTTGGAGAACATTTCGGCCGAGCCGAAGATGGTGTCCAGCGACTTGGGAAAGCTCGCGGCCAGACGCCAGCGGATCGCCTCCTGGGCATGGACTGCGGGTGCGGCTCCCACAGCCAGCACGCCAGCGATTCCCGCATGTTTGATGATCGAACGACGGTCCATGAATGTCTCTCCGCGATGTGTTGTGTCAGTCAGAAAAAGCCCCCGCGCCCCCTTGCTGCGCAAGGTCCGCGGCCACCCCGAGGGGGCCGCTTTTTGCCTTGGGGCGACCCGGCTGCAAAAAAAACGCACGTTCGCACGTGCATTCACACTGTATCAGGTGGTATCGATTCTAAAAACGCCGCAAAGCAAGCGCGGACGGGGTTTTCCCCCGCGTAGTTCTGCTCGGCTGGCCGGCTGCCCGGCGCCGCTCAGGCCACGGCGCGCTCGGGTGCCAGATGGGCGCGCACCGAGGCCTCGATGCCCGCCGCATCCAGGCCCTGCAGGGCCAGCAGCTTTGCGGGATCGCCGTGCTCGATGAACTCGTCGGGCAGGCCCAGCTGCAGCAGCTGGCGCGTGATGCCGGCGGCCTGCAGCGACTCGGCCACGGCGCTGCCTGCGCCGCCCATGATGCAGCCCTCTTCCACGGTGACGATGAGCTCGTGCGTGGAGGCCACCTGGCGCAGCAGTTCCTCGTCCAGCGGCTTGGCCCAGCGCATGTTGACCACGGTGGCGTCCAGCGCCTCGGCTGCGGCCAGGGCCGGGTACAGCAGGGTGCCGAAGGCCAGGATGGCGACCTGCTTCTTGGCAGACTCGCGGCGCACCTCGCCCTTGCCGAAGGGCAGGCCCTCCAGGCTCTCCAGCGGCGCCACACCCACGCCCGCGCCACGCGGGTAGCGCACGGCCACGGGATGGTCCTGCTCGTAGGCGGTGGTGAGCAGCTGGCGGCATTCGCGCTCGTCGGCCGGGCAGGCCATGCTCATGTGCGGAATGCAGCGCACGAAGGCGATGTCATACGCACCTGCGTGCGTGGCGCCATCGGCGCCGACCAGGCCCGCGCGGTCCAGCGCAAAGACCACGGGCAGCTTTTGCAGCGCCACGTCATGGATCAACTGGTCGTAGCCGCGCTGCAGGAAGGTGGAGTAGATGGCAACCACGGGCTTGAGGCCTTCGCAGGCCATGCCGGCCGCGAAGGTGACCGCATGCTGCTCGGCAATGCCCACGTCGTAGTAGCGGCCCGGAAAGCGCTTGTGGAATTCCACCATGCCCGAGCCCTCGCGCATGGCGGGGGTGATGCCCACCAGGCGCTGGTCCTTGTCCGCCATGTCGCACAGCCAATGGCCGAAGACCTGGGTGAAGGTCTGCTTCGGGGGCGTGGCCGGCTTGACCAGGCCCACGCTGGGGTCGAACTTGCCGGGGCCGTGGTAGGCCACGGGATCGGCCTCGGCCAGCTTGTAGCCCTGGCCCTTCTTGGTGACCACATGCAGGAACTGCGGGCCCTTGAGGCTCTTGATGTTCTCCAGAGTGGGGATCAGCGAATCGAGGTCATGCCCGTCGATGGGGCCGATGTAGTTGAAGCCGAAGTTCTCGAACAGCGTGGCCGGCACGACCATGCCCTTGGCCTGCTGCTCCAGCCGCTTGGCCAGCTCCAGCAGCGGCGGCACCTGCTTGAGCACGCTCTTGCCCATGTCGCGCGCCTTGGCGTAGAACTGCCCGCTCATAAGCTGGGCCAGGTAGCGGTTGAGCGCGCCCACGGGCGGGCTGATGCTCATGTCGTTGTCGTTGAGGATGACCAGCAGGTTGGCATCGGTCACGCCGGCGTTGTTCAGCGCCTCGAAAGCCATGCCAGCCGTCATGGCGCCGTCGCCGATGACGGCGATGGCGCGGCGGTCCTCGCCCTTTTGCTTGGCAGCCAGGGCCATGCCCAGGGCGGCCGAGATGCTGGTGGAGGAGTGCGCCGTGCCGAAGGTGTCGTACGGGCTCTCGGCGCGCTGCGGAAAGCCCGACAGGCCGCCGAACTGGCGCAGCGAGGCCATGCGCTCGCGCCGGCCCGTGAGGATCTTGTGCGGATAGGTCTGGTGGCCCACGTCCCAGACCACGCGGTCGTAGGGCGTGTCGAACACCGCATGCAGCGCCACCGTCAGCTCCACCGTCCCCAGGTTGGAACTCAGATGCCCGCCGGTCTTGGAGACGCTGTCGAGCACATAGGCACGCAGTTGCTGGGCCAGGGTCTTGAGTTCGGCACGCGACAGACGCCTCAGATCCGAGGGATCGTCGATGGTCTGCAGCAGGGAGTAGGTGTTCGTGGTCATGCTAGGTATCTTGGAGCGGCAAGGCCGCGGTCCGTATTGTCAGTGAGTGCGGCTCACGACCATGTCGGCCAGTGCCGCCAGGGCCCGCGTGTCCGGCAGGCCGCTGCGCGCAAGCGCCGCGTGCGCCAGGGCGCACAGCTCGTCGGCATGGGCGCGGGCCTGGTCCAGGCCCAGCAGCGAGACGTAGGTCGGCTTGTCGTTGGCCGCGTCCTTGCCGGCCGTCTTGCCCAGGGTGGCCGAGTCGGCCACCACGTCGAGGATGTCATCCACCACCTGGAAGGCCACGCCCAGCGCCTGCCCGTAGTCGGACAGCGCCTGCCAGGCCTGGGCATCCACGCCCTCATTGCAGGCTGCTCCCATGAGCACGCTGGCATGCAGCAGGGCGCCGGTCTTGAGGCGGTGCATCTCGCGCAGCTGGGCCTCGCTCAGTTGCAGGCCCACGCTGGCCAGGTCGATGGCCTGGCCACCGGCCATGCCCTGCGCGCCTGCGGCACGGCCCAGCAGCCGGCACAGCCGCGCCTGCAGGGCGTCCGGCATGCTGCCGGCCTGATCGGGCTCGGGAACGAGCAGCTCGAAGGCCAGCGCCTGCAGCGCATCGCCAGCCAGCAGGGCCGAGGCTTCGCCGAACTGCACATGCACCGTGGGCTTGCCACGGCGCAGCACGTCGTTGTCCATGCAGGGCATGTCGTCGTGCACCAGCGAATAGGCATGGATCAGCTCCACCGCGCAGCCGGCACGCACGGCGGCGGGCTGCAGGCCATCCACGGCCTCGGCGGCGGCCCAGACCAGCAGCGGGCGCAGGCGCTTGCCGCCATCGAGCACGGCGTAGCGCATGGCCTCGCCCAGGCCCGCAGGCGCATCCACGCCCACCCATTGCGACAGCGCGCTTTCGGTGCGCGCCAGGCGATCGGTCATCCAGCAGGGGAAATCCAGCGCGCCGGGGCCGGCCGGCTGGGAAACATCGGAAGCGCAAGTCATCACGGCACTCATGGCAATCTTCAATCCTGGCTCCACGGGGCCAGCGTCCCCTCGTCAAGCACCTTGACCTGTTCCTGCACCGCGTCGAGCTGGCCGCGGCAATAGCCGAGCAGCTGCGCCGCTCGCTGGTAGCCTGTCAGCATCTGCTCCAAAGGCAGCTGGCCCGACTCGATCTGCGCGATGAGCTGCTCCAGCTCCTGCAGCGCGGATTCGTAACTGGTGGGCTCGGCAAGAGCCTTGGGAGCAGCCTTGGGCATGGTGCGATGGCGGTGCGTTGTGGGGAACCGACGATTCTAGGCGCCCCTCCATGACCGTGCCGCCAATAACCGGACAGCCCTTGACAGGCGGCATCCGGCGCGCGCAATACACGTACCGGGCATCCGGAAATAACCCCACGGGCTATAATCCCATTCCCCGTCAAACCGGCCCCTTGCCTGGGCATACGGTCGGGCTCATCGACAAGAGACAGCGCCTCGGGCGCCGCGTCTTTTCACGTCGTGAAGCCTGCCTCCATGTCCAGGAACGGCCGGTTTTGCTTTTTCCAATCCCGTGCGCACGCGCACCCTCCCTGTGGGGAGTCTTTAGGTCAGGTCACCCATGTCTGATTTAAGTCTTCAACTGCAGCAGGCCGCAAGCCAACTACCAGTTTCCAGTTACTTCGACCCTGCGTTGTTCCAGCGCGAGTTGGAGACCATCTTTCAACGCGGCCCGCGCTACGTGGGCCACCAACTGGCCGTTCCCGAGATAGGCGACTACTACGCCCTGCCCCAGGAAAAGGAAGGCCGCGCTCTGGTGCGCAATGCCAGGGGGCAGGTGGAGTTGATCTCCAACGTCTGCCGCCACCGCCAGGCCGTGATGCTCAAGGGCCGGGGCAATCTGATGACCGAAGGCAAGGGCCATGCGGGGGGCAACATCGTCTGCCCGCTGCACCGCTGGACCTACAGCACCAGCGGCGAGCTGCTGGGCGCACCGCACTTCAGCCACGATCCCTGCCTGAACCTGAACAACTACCGGCTGCGCGAGTGGAACGGCCTGCTGTTCGAGGACAACGGCCGCGACATCGAGTCCGACCTGGCCGGCATGAAGCTGCGCGAGCAGCTGAGCTTCGAGGGCTTCGTGCTCGACCATGTCGAGATGCACGAGTGCAACTACAACTGGAAGACCTTCATCGAGGTCTACCTCGAGGACTACCACGTGGGCCCCTTCCACCCGGGCCTGGGCAACTTCGTGACCTGCGACGACCTGCAGTGGGAGTTTGCCAAGGAGTACTCGGTGCAGACCGTGGGCGTGGCACCCGGCTTTGCCCAGCCCGGCTCGGACACCTACAAGAAGTGGCACGACGTGCTGCTGGCCTACCGCAACGGCGAGCTGCCCGAACGCGGCGCGATCTGGCTGACCTACTACCCCCACATCATGGTGGAGTGGTATCCGCACGTGCTCACGGTCTCGACCCTGCACCCGCTGGCGGTTGACCGGACGCTGAACGTGGTCGAGTTCTACTACCCCGAAGAGATCGCGGCCTTCGAGCCTGAATTCGTGCAGGCGCAAAAGGCCGCCTACATGGAGACCTGCATCGAGGACGACGAGATCGGCGAGCGCATGGACGCCGGCCGCAGGGCGCTGTACGAGCGCGGCGACAACGAGGTCGGCCCCTACCAGAGCCCCATGGAAGACGGCATGCAGCACTTCCATGAGTGGTATCGCGGCGTGATGGGTGACGCAGTCCCCGCACGCTGATCGGCACCGGCTCTCCCGACGGCCCGCATTCGTGCGGGCCGTCTGCATTGGGTCGTCTGCATCGGGCCGCTTGCAGCGGGCCGTCTGTATTGAGCGGCAGGCCAACTGCACAGCTCCTCTGAATGCAAGCGCCCTGATGTGCCCAATGGGCAGGGCTGGCGGCGGCAATGCATCCCGAGGCAAGTCCAATGTCTTGGCTTATGCAATACAGTTCCTTGCGCGTGTCCCTGCCACGGCCCTGGGCCGTACGCAGCCAGGCGGCATGCGCCAAAAACAAAACCCAACCCTTTTCTCGTCCAGCGCCGCGGCCCTTGTGCGGCTCTATTCGGTCATTTATATGCAAGCCCTGTGGATGGTGGCGGCCGCATTCGTTTTTGCGGTCATGAGTGTGTGTGTGAAGTTCGCCTCCCAGGATTTCAACGCGGCGGAAATCGTCTTCTACCGCGGGCTGGTCAGCATGGTGGCGCTGTGGTGGCTGGCGCGCCACCAGGGCATCTCGCTGGCCACACGCTACCCGCGCGAGCATGCCTGGCGCAGCTTCGTGGGCGTGACGTCCATGGGCGCCTGGTTCTACTCCATCGGCCATCTGCCGCTGGCCACGGCCGCCACCTTCAACTCCATGAGCAGCATCTGGATGGCGGTGTTTCTGATCGGCCAGGGCCTGCTGCTGCGCCACCAGCTGCGTCGCCAGCCCGAATCGCATGCGCTGCGCGCGCTGCCGCCGTTTCCCTGGAGCCTGGTCGCCACCGTGGCCCTGGGCTTCGTGGGCGTGAT
Organism: Delftia sp. S65; assembly: GCF_016516495.1. Classification (NCBI taxonomy): domain Bacteria; kingdom Pseudomonadati; phylum Pseudomonadota; class Betaproteobacteria; order Burkholderiales; family Comamonadaceae; genus Delftia; species Delftia sp. S65. The sequence goes on along the minus strand of NZ_JACVUR010000007.1, from coordinate 173,001 downwards.
CCTGGTGCTGCGCCCCAGCGCGGCGCCGCAGGAATTCGTGGCCAGCGCGGGCGGCCTGATCGGCGGGGTGTTCGCCGCCATGGCCTATATGCAGGTGGCCACGCTGTCGCGCATGGGCGAGCCCGAGGCGCGCGTGGTCTTCTACTTCGCACTGGGCTCGGCCGTCGCCGGTGCCCTGGCCATGTGCTTCACGGGCGTGTCCGCCTGGCCGGGCTGGCGCGCGCTGTGGCTGCTGCCCGTGGGCGTGCTGGCCGCCGTGGCCCAGGTCTGCATGACGGCGGCCTACGCCTCGGCCAGCAACAGCCGCAACACCCTGGTCGTGGCCAACCTGCAGTATTCGGGCATCGTCTTCGCGGCCCTGCTGAGCCTGGCGATGTTCGGCGAAAGCGTGCCGCTGATCGGCTGGGCCGGCATTGGCCTGATCGTGGCCAGCGGCGCCCTGGCCACGGCCCTGCGTTCGCGCGGCTGACGCCGCCGGCCCGCCTGGGGCCGTCGCATAATGGATCGGATCTTTTGCCGCAGGCGCACCACCGCCTGCACAGGCCTTCGGAGTTCCGCATCCATGACTTCCAACACCACCTACCAGACCCACCAGACCCTGATCTCCGTCCAGGAGCTGGCCGCGCTGCAGGCCAGCGGCCGTCCGCTGATGGTCTTCGACTGCAGCTTCGACCTGACCCAGCCTGCGGCCGGCAAGGCCCAGTACCTGCAGGCCCATGTTCCAGGCGCCGTCTTCGCCGATCTGGACCATGACCTCAGCGCAAAACACGGCGTGCCCGGCGCCCATGGCAGCGTGGCGGCCAGCGAGCAGGCCGCCTCGGGCGGCCGCCACCCGCTGCCCAACCGCGAACGCTTTGCCGTGTGGCTGTCCAGCATCGGTTTTTCCAACGACATGCAGGCCGTGGTCTATGACCGCAACGGCGCCAACTACTGCGGGCGCCTGTGGTGGATGCTGCAATGGGCCGGCCATGGCGATGTGGCCGTGCTCGACGGAGGTCTCCAGGCCTGGCAGGCCGCAGGCCAGCCCGTGGCATCGGGCGAGGAAAGCGCGCGTTTCCAGTCCAACTTCGAGCTGCGCGAGCCGCTGCAGCAACTGGCAACGGCGCAGCAGGTGCTCGATGCACTGGGCAGCGCAGGCCAGACCGTGGTCGATGCCCGCGCCCCGGCCCGCTACCGCGGGGAGGTCGAGCCGCTGGACCCTGTGGCCGGCCACATCCCGGGCGCGCTCAACCGGCCCTTCACCGAGAACATCGCTGCCGACGGCCGCTTCAAGCCTGCCGCCCTGCTGCGCGCGGAGTTCGACCAGCTGCTGGCAGGCCGCGATCCTTCCAGCGTGGTGCACCAGTGCGGCAGCGGCGTGAGCGCGCTGCCCAACCTGCTGGCCATGCGCATTGCGGGGCTGCCGCCTGCAAGGCTGTTCGCGGGCAGTTGGAGCGAGTGGTGCAGTGACCCGAAGAGGCCGGTGGAGCGCGGCTAATTCGGCTTATGCCTCCCCTTGGGGAGGCTGCACAATGACAGCACTGTGTCAAAAGGCCGACATGCAACAACACCACTGCAGCGGCCTGCTCCCAAGCCCCCAGACGGCGGGGCCCGAGCGAAATCGAGTCATCCAAACCTTGCTACAGGTGTAAGGTAAATCTTACAAACGCCGTCTCACAACCAGACATCCGGCGCAGACCTGCCCCGACTTCAACGGCGAAGGGCCCTCCTCCACAATCCATCTCAACAGATCGCAACAGGTTGAACATCTTGTTTCTACCCGGGCGTTGCGGCTGCCGAGATGCAAAGGATGGTCCTATGAACAATGAACAGCTGCTTGCCGAAATCCGCGAAGCCAACCTCACTTACCTGATGCTGGCCCAGACCCTGATCCGCCAGGACAAGGCCGAAGCGGTGTTCCGCCTGGGACTGAACGAAGAATCGTGCGACCTGCTGGCCGCACTGTCGGCAGCCCAGGTGCTGAAGCTGGCCTCGCGCAACACCTTGCTCGCCAGCTTCCGGGTGGACGACGAAATGGTCTGGAGCTTGCTGACCAACCACAGCAGCAACAAGATCGGCAACGGTGCGACCAACACGCTGCACGCCAACATCCTGATGGCCAGCCGCGTCTCCGAAGTCCTCTGATCCGCCTGAAGAACTCTGGAGCCCGCCATGTCCACCCCCGCCAAAAGTGTCCTGAACGAGTCCAAGCAGATCGAGCGCGCCGCCATGCTCATCGAGATGGGTGCACGCATGCAGGTGCTCGAATCCGAGACCACGCTGTCCTACGAGCGCCTGATCCGCCTGTACAAGGAGATCGCCGGCAAGTCGCCTTCCAAGGGCCAGCTGCCGTTCTCGACCGACTGGTTCCTGACCTGGCAGGAGAACATCCACAGTTCGCTGTTCCTGAATATCTACGAATACCTGTCCAAGGGCGCCGAGCTGGATGCCGTTGAACAATTGACCAAGGCCTACCGTCTCTATACCGAGCAGATCCAGGCCGCCGAGCTGGAAGCGCTGCTGTCCTTCACCCGCGCATGGCGCCTGGTGAAGTTCGTCGACGCGCAGATGCTGACCCGCACCCAGTGCACGGTGTGCAAGGGCCAGTTCGTGACCGAGCCCTACGAGAACGAGCGCCACTACCAGTGCGGCCTGTGCAATCCGCCCGCACGCGCCGGCAAGAGCAAGAGCGCCGGCTCGCTGATGCTGCACTGATGATCTGCACTGCGCATCGCACCCGCGATGCCGCCGCAGGAATCCAGGAATCTAGACCGTCCCGCCGCCTGCCCTGGCGGCGCAGTCCCTGGCGAACTGCGGCAGTTTCTCGCCCGGCAGGGCGCGGCTGAAGTACCAGCCCTGCACCAGCAGATCGCCCTCGAAGCCCAGGGCCTGCAACTGCGCCTCGGTCTCCACGCCCTCGGCCACCACGTTCAGCTGCAGCGCCTCGCAAAAGCGCAGCAGGCCGTCCAGCACCAGCTCGCCCTTGGCATGGCCGCTGGCCACGACGAAGCTGCGGTCGATCTTGATGGCATCCACATCGAACTGGTGCAGGTAGCTCATGGACGAGAAGCCGGTGCCGAAGTCATCGATGGACACCTTGGCGCCCAGCGCATGGATCTGCCCTATGGCGCGGCGGATCGCCTCCACGTCGCCCACCATTTCTTCCTCCGTGATCTCCACGCCGACCTGCCCCCTGGCCTGGGCCAGCAGCAGCATCAGGCGCGAGCAGTGCTCGGGCGAGGTCAACGTGGCACCCGACACATTGATGCTGATCGGCATGGCAAAGCCCTCCTGGCGCCAGTGCCGGCTCTGGCGCACGGCAGCGCCCGCCACCCACAGGTCCACCTCGCGCATCAGCCCCGCATCGGCCAGCCAGCGCAGGAAACTGCCGGGCTGCTGCAAGCGGCCCTGCGCGTCCCGCGCGCGCAGCAGGGCCTCGCAGCCCAGGCACAGGCCGCTGCGGTGCGAGACCTGGGGCTGGAATTCCAGGTGGAACTCGTACTCGCTGATGCGCCGGATATGCGCCAGCATGGTCTCGCGCCGGGCCTGCGCCTGGTGCGCCTGCACCAGCGGATCGCGCACGATCAGGCCGGCCTCTTCGGGCAGGCGCGAGAACGTGGTGTCCAGCGCATGCAGCACGATGGCACCGTCGTCCTGGCCCAGCCGGTCGATGGCCCGCACGTAGGGCGCATAGATCAGCGCTCCCAGGGCCGTCAATGCCAGTTGCAGCACCACGGCCGCCATGTCCCCGCCCGTGCTCACATAGGCATTGAAGACCACGGGCGCAGTCAGCGGCAGCACCATGGAGGCCGGTGCCACCCAGCCGGCCTGCACCACCGTGACGGCCACGACCAGGTTGATGGCGGGTACCGCGAGAAACGGCACGAGCAGGCGCAGGTTCAGGATGATCGGCAGCCCGAACAGCAGGATCTCGTTGACGTTGAGCAAGGAGATGGGCAGCGCCGCCAGCGCCAGAACGCGCAGGCCCCGCCCCCGGCAAAACAGCAGCACGGCCAGCGCCAGCGACAGCGTTGCACCGGAGCCGCCGATGAAGACGAAGGAGCCCATCAGCCCGCCGCTGAGCGCCCAGGGCGCCTGCAGCCCCTGCGCCATCGCGGCGGCATTGGCCACCACCGCCTGATCCAGCACCTGGAAGAAGGGCTGCATGGCGTAATACCCCTGGACGCCGAAGAACCAGAGCACGGAATTGAGCAGTGCCAGCGTCAGCCCGCTGCGGTAGGGGTTCTCGGGGCCCGCGATGGCCAGCGGCAGTTCGGCCCGCGTGATATCCGGCAGCACCTGCTGCAAGCCCAGCAGCAGCAGCACGAGCAGCACGGCGACAAGGGCACCGGGAACGACGAGGTTCATGACCTCGCGCACGTTCTCGCTCACGAAGCCGGTGCGCGCGATGCGCGTCCAGCGCAGCCGGCTCAGGCGCGCCATCAGGGGCACGGTGATCAGGGGGGAGGCGATGGAGATGAACAGCACCAGGGTGGCCGCCGCGCGCGGATGCTCGCTCAGCAGATAGATGGCCATCTGCACATGCGCGAAGCACAGAAAGGTCACCGGCAGGCGCGGCAGCCGGTGGCGTATGGAGAGCATGTAGCCGATGGACGCGGCCACCAGCAGCGGCAGGATGCTGCCGATCTCCGCGTGCAGGCCCGCAAGCACCCGCACCACGGGTTCGGGCTGGCCGGACATCTGCGCCAGCGCCGACAGAATGAGGAACAGGGCCGAGACCAGCAGACAGGGAACCAGCCAGAGCAGGCCCTCGCGTATGGCCCGCATGGAGTTGGCGCCGGCCAGCCTGGCCAGGCGCTGTGTCAGGAACAGTTGCACGTCCGGAAAGCCGGCCCGTGACGTCTTGTTGCCCATGGCTCCCACCCTTTTCTTCCCGGCAGAAGTCAGGCGCTCCTGTCCGGAGCACATCGTACAACGCCGGCCGCAAAGGGCTGTTGCGGCCTCCAGAGAGCAGGATCAGCCCGTGTTGCGCACCCCGGCCGCGATGCCGTTGATGGACAGGTGGATGCCGGTCTTGATGCGCTCATCGGTCTGACCTGCGCGCCAGCGGCGCACCAGCTCCACCTGCAGATGGTGCAGCGGATCGATGTAGGGGAAGCGATGGCGTATGGAGCGCGCCAGCGCTTCGTTGTGGGCCAGGCGCTGCTTGTCGCCCGTGATGCGCGCCAGCGCATCGACGGTGCTGTGCCACTCGGCCTCGATGGCGCTGAAGATGCGCCGGCGCAGGCGTGCGTCCGGCACCAGGTCGGCATAGCGCGAGGCCAGGTTCAGGTCGCTCTTGGCCAGCACCATGTCCATGTTGGACAGCAGGGTACGGAAGAACGGCCACTGGCGGTACATCTTCTGCAGCAGGGCCAGCTGGGCCTTGCCATCCTTGCCCGGCTGGTCGATGAAGGCCTTGACCGCGGCGCCAAAGCCGTACCAGCCCGGCAGCGTGAGCCGGCACTGGCCCCAGCTGAAGCCCCAGGGAATGGCGCGCAGGTCCTCGATCTTCTGCGAGGGCTTGCGCGAGGCCGGGCGCGAGCCGATGTTCAGCTCGGCAATCTCGCGGATGGGCGTGCTGCTGAAGAAGTAGCTGGTGAAGCCGGGGGTCTCGTACACCAGGGCGCGGTAGGCGCCCATGCTGGCGTCGGACAGGAAGGCCGCCGCATCCAGGAAGGCGCGCGTGGCCGGCTTGGTCGGCTGCAGCAGCGTGGCCTCCAGCGTGGCGGCCACCAGGGTCTCCAAGTTGCGCCGGCCGATCTCGGGGTTGGCGTACTTGGAGGCGATGACCTCGCCCTGCTCGGTGAGGCGGATCTGGCCGCGCACCGTGCCAGGGGGCTGGGCCAGGATGGCCTGGTAGCTGGGGCCGCCGCCCCGGCCCACCGTGCCGCCGCGGCCATGGAACATGCGCAGGCTGATGCCATGGCTGTCGGCCAGCTCGTCGAACAGCTCGACCAGCGAGATCTCCGCGCGGTACAGCTCCCAGTTGCTGGTGAAGATGCCGCCGTCCTTGTTGCTGTCGCTGTAGCCCAGCATGATGTCCTGCTCGCCGCCGCTGCGCTGCACCATGGCCGCCACGCCGGGCAGCTGGAAGTAGCGGCGCATGATGGGCGAGGCGCTGCGCAGGTCGCCAATGGTCTCGAACAGCGGCACGACGATCACATCGCAGATGGCGCCGTCGTCCAGCGTGCCGCGCAGCAGCCCGGCCTCCTTTTGCAGCAGCAGCACTTCCAGCAGGTCGCTGACCGATTCGGTGTGGCTGATGATGCAGTGGCGTATGGCCTCGGCGCCCAGGGCCGCTCGCAGGCGGCGCGCGGTCTCGAAGATGGCCAGTTCGCCGCGCGCATGCTCGGAATAGTCGGCGCCCACCACGCGCAGCGGCCGCGCCTCTTCCAGCAGGCGCACCAGCAGGGCGCACTTGGCGTCTTCCTGCAGGCCCGAGTAGTCGGGCTCCAGGCGCGCGGCAGCCAGCAGCTCGGCCACCACTTCCTCATGCTTGTCCGAGCTTTGGCGCAGGTCCACCGTGGCCAGGTGGAAACCGAAGACCTGCACGGCGCGCATCAGCGGGCGCAGACGCTGGGGCGCCAGCACCTCGCCGTGGTTGCGGCTCAGGGAATCATCGATGACGCGCAGGTCGGCCAGGAACTCCTCGGGCGAGGCATAGGCGTTCTGCGGCGCCACGGCATGGCGCGCGGCCTCGCCGCCGGTCAGCCCCTTGAGCGTGGCCGCCAGGCGCGCGTAGATGCCGGTGAGCGCGCGGCGGTAGGGCTCGTCGGAACGGTGCTCGTTGGTGTCGGGCGAGCGCTCTGCCAGCGCCTGCATCTCGGTGGACACATCGGTCAGGCGCTGTGACAGCGACAGCTCGCCGCCCAGGTAGTGCACCTCGCGAAGATAGTGGCGCAGCGCCACGTCGGCCTGGCGCGACAGCGCCAGCTCCAGGCTCTGGGCCGTGACATTGGGGTTGCCGTCACGGTCGCCACCGATCCAGTGGCCCATGCGCAGGAAGCTGTGCACGGGCAGGGTGTTGCCCAGCTCCTGCTCCAGTTGCGCATACAGCTTGGGGATCTCGCGCAGGAAGGTGGCTTCGTAGTAGGACAGCGCGTTTTCGATCTCGTCGGCCACGGTGAGCTTGGAGTAGCGCAGCAGGCGTGTCTGCCACAGCTGGCTGACGCGGGCGCGCAGCTGGGCCTCGTTGCGTTCCAGCTCGCGCGGGGTGAGCGCGTCCTTGGCGCTGTTGTACAGCTGGGCGCGGGCCACGATGTCCTCGCGCGCGGCCAGCAGTTGGGAGATGTCGCGCTCGGCCACCAGAATGCTCTGGCGCTGCACTTCCGTGGGGTGGGCCGTGAGCACGGGCGCCACATAGCTCTTGGCCAGCGTCTGCGCCACGGTACCGGCCGAGATGCCGGCCCAGCGCAGGCGCGCCAGCGCCACTTCGATGCTGCCTTCCTGGGTGTTGCCCGCGCGCTCGTGCACGGCGCGGCGGCGGATGTGGTGGCGGTCCTCGGCCAGGTTGGCCAGATGGCTGAAATAGGTGAAGGCGCGGATCACGCTCACCGTCTGGTCCGTCGTCAGGCCCTTGAGCAGGCGCTTGAGCGCGCGGTCGGCGGTCTCGTCGGCATCGCGGCGGAAGGTCACCGACAGCTGGCGCACCTGCTCGATCAGCTCGAAGGCCGCCACGCCTTCCTGCTCGCGGATCACATCGCCCAGAATGCGCCCCAGCAGGCGTATGTCCTCGATCAGCGGCAGGTCCTTGTCCGTCTTGCGGACAGGCTTGTCATCACGCCTGTCATCTCGCGCATTGCTCTTGCGGGGGGCGGTGGCCATCAACGAATCTCCTGGAATCGGTCAGCGTATCGGTTTGCTTGGGCTTCGGTCCTGGTGCCGGTTTTACTGCGGCGCAGCATGCTAGCATCCCGCGCTCCCCCCGAGGCACCTGATGAACACCAAACCACTTCTCCCCCACTCCATCGTGATCGCCACGCGCGAGAGCCAGCTGGCACTGTGGCAGGCCGAGCATGTCCAGGCGCTGCTGCGCGCCCGGGGGCATGAAGTGGAATTGCTGGGCATGACCACCAAGGGCGACCAGATCCTGGACCGCACGCTGTCCAAGGTCGGCGGCAAGGGCCTGTTCGTCAAGGAGCTGGAAGTGGCGCTGGAAGAAGGACGCGCCCACATCGCCGTGCACTCGCTCAAGGACGTGCCCATGGAGCTGCCCGAAGGCTTTGTGCTGGCCTGCGTGATGGAGCGCGAAGACCCGCGCGACGCTTTTGTCTCCAATCGCTACACCACGCTGGCCGAGCTGCCGCAGGGCGCCGTCGTCGGCACATCGAGCCTGCGCCGCCAGGCACTGCTGCAGGCCCTGCGCCCCGACCTGAAGATAGAGCCGCTGCGCGGCAACGTGAACACCCGCCTGCGCAAGCTGGACGAAGGCCACTACGACGCCATCGTGCTGGCCGCCGCAGGCCTGATGCGCCTGGGCCTGGCCGACCGCATCCGCGCCAGGTTCGAGCCCACCGGCATGCTGCCGGCCGCAGGCCAGGGCGCGCTGGGCATCGAGGTGCGCGCCGACCGCCAGGACCTGATCGACGCGCTGGCCCCGCTGGCCCACCAGACCACCTGGCTGACCGTGACCGCCGAGCGCGCCGTCAGCCGCTGCATGGGCGGCAGCTGCTCCATGCCGCTGGCGGCGCACGGCACATTCGACGGCCAGCAACTGCGCCTGGACGCAGCCTGGGGAGACCCGGAAGGCCGGCTGCCGCTGGTGCAAGTGCACGCCGATGCCACCGTCACCGACTTCGCCAGCGCCGACGCGTTGGGCCAGCACGTGGCTGCGCTGCTGCAGGCGGCAGGCGCCCAACCGGCCCCAAAGCTCTAGACGGCACACCCACATGCCACCGCGCATACTCGTCACCCGCCCGGCCCATGACGCAGCCGCGTGGGTGGATGCGCTGCAGGCCCGGGGCCTTCCGGCCCAGCCGCTGGCGCTGATGGCCATAGGCCCCTGCCGCGATGCGGCCACGCAACAGGCCTTGCAGGCCGCCCGCAACGCGCTGCGCGAAGGCCCGGGCTACCGCGCCGTGATGTTCGTCAGCGGCAATGCCGTCCAGCATTTCTTCGGCACCGCCCCCGCACGGCTTGCGGCCTCCACCCGCGCCTGGACGCCCGGCCCCGGCACCGCCCAGGCGCTGCTGGCCCTGGGCATTGCGCCAGCACAGATCGACGGGCCGCCACCGGACGCCGCCCAGTTCGAATCCGAAACGCTATGGCAGCGCGTGCATGACCAGATCCATGCGGGCGACCGCGTGCTCATCGTGCGCGGCGACAGCCAGGCAGGAGCGCCCAGGACCGTGCCGGCCACGGCAGGCGCCGGCCGCGATTGGCTGGCCGCCCGACTGCGCGAGGCGGGTGCCCAGGTCGAAATGCTGGCCGTCTACCAGCGCGAACTGCCTGCCTGGGATGCAGCCCAGACGGCACTGGCACGCCAGGCGGCCGAAGATGGCTCGCTCTGGCTGCTCAGCAGCGCCGAATCCGTTGCCAACCTGCAACAGCTCCTGCCGGGCCAATCGTGGCAAAAGGCGCGAGCGCTTGCTACGCACGAGCGAATCGCCGCCCAGGCCAAACAACTGGGATTCGGATATGTCAAGCAATGTCGGCCGGCTCTGGAGGACGTGGTTGCGTCGATAGAATCGACGCCATGAGTTCCGACGCAGCGCAAGACCGCCCCACCCCGCAGGACCTGACGCCCCCAGCCTCCGCCGCAGCATTCGCTGCCGGCTCCGCCCAAAGCAGCCCCGCTGCAGACCTGCGCAGCGGCTCCTCCGCCCTGGTCCTGGGCGTGGGCGCCGTGGCCGTGGCGGCGCTCATTGCCTGCGGCATGCTCTGGCAGCGCCTGGGCAATATCCAGGAACAGTTGGCCCGCCAGTCCGCGCAGTCCGGCTCCCAGTCGGTCGAGGCCCGCACCCTGGCGCGCGACGCCCAGGACCTGGCCCGCGACAGCGCGGCGCGCACCTCGGTCATGGAGGCGCGCATTGCCGAGCTGTCGCTGCAGCGCACGCAGCTCGACGAACTCCTGCAAAGCATGTCGCGCTCGCGTGACGAGAACCTGGTGGTGGACATAGATTCCTCCATCCGCCTGGCCCAGCAGCAGGCCGAGCTGTCCGGCAGCCTGCAGCCGCTGGTGGCCACGCTCAAGAACGCCCGCCAGCGCATAGAGCGCGCCGCACAGCCCCGTCTGGCTCCCGTGATGCGCGCGCTGGACCGCGACCTGGAGCGGCTGGCCCGCATGAGCGTGACCGACACGGCCGGCCTGCTCACCCGCATCGAGGACCTGGTGCGCCTGGTCGACGAGATGCCCCTGCTCAACGCCGTGGCCCAGCCACGCGCCAGCCGCCATCGCGGCGTGGCCGGCCAGACGGCCCGCCAGCCCGAACCCGCCCCCATCGAGGGCAGCCCCACCGAGTGGAGCTGGTGGCAGTCCTGGGGCGAGCGCGGCTGGACGGCCGTGCGCGAAGAGGCCCAGGACCTGCTGCGCGTCAGCCGCATCGACCACCCGGACGCCATCTTGCTGGCGCCCGAGCAGGCCTATTTCCTGCGCGAGAACCTCAAGCTCAAGCTGCTGAACTCGCGCCTGGCCCTGCTGTCGCGCCAGTGGGATGCGGCGCGTGCCGACCTGGCCGCCTCGGGCATGGCCGTGAACAAATACTTCGATCCTGCCGCGCGCCGCACCCAGATCGTGCAGGCCCAGCTGCAGCAGATCCAAGCCAATCTGCGCACCACCGAACAGCCGGCGCTGCAGGAAACCCTGGCGGCGCTGGCAACAGCCGCCGCAGGCCGCTGAGCAGCCGGGAGACAGACGAATGCGTGCTGCACTGTGGTTGATCGGTTTGTTCGGCATGGCCGTTGCGGCCGCCTTGTTCGCGGGCTCCAACCAGGGCACGGTGACCCTGTTCTGGGCGCCCTACCGGCTGGACCTGTCCCTGAACCTGGCCATTGCCATCATCGTGCTGGCCTTCGTGCTGCTGTACGCCGCGCTGCGCGCCCTGGCCGCGCTGCTGCAGATGCCGCACCAGGCGCGGCGCTGGCGCAGCCAGCAAAAAGAGCGCGCCATGCACCACAGCCTGCTGGAAGCCCTGTCGCACCAGCAGGCCGGCCGCTTCCTGCGCGCACGCAAGTCGGCACTGGCCGCCCTGGCGATGGAGGAATCCCTGGCCGAGGCCCATGCCGCCGTGCCACACGGCACGCGACTGCGTGCGGCCGCCCACATGGTGGCCGCCGATGCCTCCCACGCCCTGCAGGACAGCCCGCAGCGCGACCACCACTGGCGCGAAGTCCTGGCCAATGCACCGGCCCAGGGCAATGCCCAGGAGCAGGAAATGCGCGAAGGCGCCCAGATGCGCGCCGCGCGCTGGGCCCTGGACGACCGCGACGCAGCTGATGCGCTGCGCCGCCTGGCCGAACTGCCCCAGGGCGCGGCACGCCGCACGATTGCGCTGCGCATCCGCCTGAAGGCCTCGCGCCTGGCCGGCCAGACATCGACGGCGCTGGACACGGCGCGCCTGCTGGCCAAGCACCGCGCCTTCTCGCCAGCGGCCGCCGCCAGCGTGGTGCGCGGCCTGGTGCTGGAGAGCATCAACGAGGCACGCGACACCACGCAGCTGCAGCACTTCTGGCTGTCACTGGACACGGAAGAGCGCGCCATGCCCGAGATTGCGCTGCCGGCCGCATCGCGCCTCATGGCCCTGGGCGGCGAGGCCGCGCAGGCCCGCGCCTGGCTGCTGCCCGTGTGGGAACGCCTGCTGTCCCATGCCGGCCCGCGCAGCGAATCGCATCTGCCGCGCCTGGTCCAGGTGCTGGAGCCCTGCCTGGACGGCCTGGACGGCACCTGGCTGGCACGCATCGAGGCGGCCACCAACAGCCATCCGCGCGAACCCCGCCTGCAATACCTGGCCGGCATGGCCTGCGTGCAGCGTCAGCTCTGGGGCAAGGCCCAGCAACTGCTGCTGCGCGCTGCGCCCCATCTGCAGGAAAGCGCACTGCGCACCCGTGCCTGGCAGCGCCTGGCCCTGATGGCCGAGCACCGGGGCGATGCCGACGCAGCCGCCGCCGCCGGGAAGCAGGCGGCGCAGGCCGTGGTCATGCTGCCCGCCGATCCCGCCCGGCCCTGAACTCCTGCAGCCCGCGCGTAACGGTACTGCGGGCACGGGTGCTGCGGCCTTCATCTTTTTTGAATTGAGCCGTCAATACCGCTGAACTCTTTTGGATTTGCCGCTTCCTACACTGCACGTTGTCCGCAGTGCACGAAGTTCTCGCAGAGCGCACCGCACCCTTTTTGCCATCCAGGGCCCCTTCACAGGGGCCCTGAACGGTTCCAAAGCCTGCCGCCATCCATGACAGAGTCCTCAGCCCGCGCCAACGCGCCAGCAAAATCCTCCTCCAGAGCCACGCGCTATACCGGTGTGGCCATGGCCGCCCACTGGGTGCTGGCACTGGGCCTGATCGCCGCCCTGGGCCTGGGCTGGTACATGACCGGCCTGCCGTTCTCCCCCTCGCGCCTGAAGCTGTACAACTGGCACAAGTGGCTGGGCGTCACGCTTTTGTCGCTGAGCCTGCTGCGCCTGCTCTGGCGCGTCACCCACCGCCCGCCCGAGCTGCCGCCCGCCGTGGCCCGTGCCATGCCGCAATGGCAGCACTGGGCCCACAACGGCACCCACCACGCCATGTACCTGCTGTTCTTCGCCGTGCCCCTGCTGGGCTGGGCCTACAGCTCGGCGGCCGGCTTTCCCATCGTCTTCCTCGGCATGCTGCCCCTGCCTGACTTCGTGAGCGCCAGCCCCGAACTGGCGGAAACCCTCAAGCCCCTGCACGGCTGGGCGGCCTGGGCCCTGGTCGTGCTGATTGCCATGCATGTGGGCGCCGCCCTCAAGCACCAGTTCATCGACCGCGACGGCCTGATCTCCCGCATGCTGCCGGGCCGCGCCTGAACCTTTCGCCAACCTATCGCCAGCCAGGGCCGGTGTCCATCCGGCCCCAGCCACCCCTGACCGGACCTTCCCGACCCCTAGGAGTCTCGCCATGCGCTTTTCCTCCACGCTGACCACCATCGCCCTGGCCGCTGCGGCCCTGGCTTCCCAAGCGGCACTGGCCGAGCAAAAGCTCGTCCCCGCCCAGAGCGCCGTGAACTTCACGGCCAAGCAGATGGGCGTGCCCCTGCAGGGCCACTTCAAGAAGTTCGATGCCCAGGTCCAGTTCGACACGGCCAAGCCCGACACCAGCAAGATCCGCTTCACCGTGGACACCGGCAGCGCCACCATGGGCGCCAAGGAAACCGACGCCGAACTGCCCAAGGCGGACTGGTTCAACGTCGCCAAATTCCCGCAGGCCGTGTTCGACTCCACCGCCGTCAAGGCACTGGGCGGCGGCAAGTACCAGGTGGACGGCAAGCTCAGCATCAAGGGCCAGGTCCAGAACGTGAGCATTCCCGTGCAACTGGCCCAGTCCGGCACCACGACCACGGCCACCGGCACGCTGCCGCTCAAGCGCCTGCAATTCAAGATCGGCGAAGGCGAATGGGGCGATACCTCCATGGTGGCCGACGAGGTGCAGGTGCAGTTCAAGCTGGCACTGACCGGCGTGGGCAAGCTGTAAGCCGCGTCCCTGCCCAAGATCGGCCATTTTCTTTCCCGTTTCGTGCAACCCCAACCTAGGAGTTCTTTCATGCGCACTTCCGTGTTTGCCCTGGCCATTGCCGGCCTGTTCGCCACCGCTGTCCAGGCTGCTCCCGCAACCTACGCCATCGACCCGACGCACACCTTCGCCACGTTCGAGATCGACCACAACGGCGCCTCGACCAACCGCGTGCGCTTCGACAAGAAGAGCGGCACCGTGGAATTCGACCGTGACGCCAAGGCCGGCAAGGTCGAAGTCGTGCTGGAAATGGAATCGCTGAGCTCGGGCACCGCCGCCTTCGACAAGCACCTCAAGAGCGCCGACATCTTCAACGTGGCCAAGTTCCCCCAGGCCAAGTTCGTCTCCGACAAGTTCGTCTTCGACGGCGACAAGCTCAAGGAAGTCACCGGCCACCTGACCATCCTGGACAAGACCCAGCCCGTGACCATCAAGGCCAACAAGTTCACCTGCTACCCCAACGCCATGCTGCAAAAGCGTGAGACCTGCGGCGGCGACTTCGAAGCCGTGATCGACCGCACCGCCTTCGGCGTGAACTACGGCGTGGACTATGGCTTCCCCAAGCAAGTGCGCCTGGTGATGTCCATCGAAGCGGTCAAGCAGCAGTAAACCCGTATTCGCCGCAGTGCCTTTCAGGGCGCTGCCGCCCAAAGCCCGTGATCCGCAAGCCGGTCACGGGCTTTTTTTTGCCTTTTCTGAATTCCCGGAAAAGACCTTGCCAATGCCCTCCATTCGCACCTGCTCCACAGAGGCACAGCGAGCACATTGGCGGCCTTTGCAAATGCATCAAATTGATAGCGATTTCACGGTCATCGAGAAGTCGCAGCATAACGATTCCTCGATATCGATAGATACAAATAGACATACTCCAAAAAACTTACTTTAAATTTCATTTTCCGATCACTCCCTGGCATTCACCCCATGAAGCAGATCTCCATTGCCCCCGCCGTTGTCGCCGCCATTGCCGCCTATTCATTCCCAATGGCCGCCAATGCCCAGAGCATCACGGTCGCTCCGGCTGCCGCCGTCGCGGCAACCGCGATTCCGGTGGACAACCCTTGGAGTCTGTTGGCCCTTGCCATAGGGCTGGCCATGGCCGCCTGGCTGGTGCTGCGCAACCGGCAGCACCGGGCGTTCTTCATGGCGCTGTGCACCAGCGCCATCGTGTGCGCCACGCTGTGGCACAGCCCCGATCTGCGTGCCCAATTGACGGGCAGCTTTACCAACCCGGCGGGCGAGACACGGCCATTGCTCGTTGCGCAAATTGTCAATGGCGGCAATATCAATGGATTTTCTGCAGAAGATTTCACCAATGATTCCGGTGTGGCACTGAAAATCACCGCCATTCAGCCACCGAATTTGAATCAGTGTTTTCCCTCGGGCTTCACCCATCTCATGCCGCCAGGGGCACCGCCCGCATCGCCCCCGCCTCTTTGCGCCGTGGGCAACACCATTGCGCCCAATGGCACATGCCGGGTGAATGTGGAAACCATTTGCCGCGCCGAGGCAGCCCAGGCCACGGCTGGCGCCAGCCCCACCACGCTCAGCGTTCCCGGCGCCGGCCTGTCATTTGCCGCAGGCAGCACCGGCACGGTGAACGTCAGCAACAGCGGCGGCTCGGCAGCGCTCAATGTGCAGGCCACCATTCCCGCAGGCAGCGGCATCACCATCTCCTCCAACAGCTGCGCGGCAACGCTGCCTGCGGGCTCCAGCTGCGCCATCACCCTGACGGCACCCGCGGCGGAAGGCCCGACCACCGTCAGCATTGCCGGCAGCAACGCCGCAGCCACCACCACCCCGGTCACCGTGACAGGTGGCCCGGCCCCGACCACCACGCTGAGCATTCCCGCCACGCCGCTGTCGTTTGCGGCGGGCAGCACGGGATCGGTGACCATCACCAACAGCGGCGGCGCAAATGCGCTCAATGTGCAGGCCAGCATTCCTGCAGGCAGTGGCATCACGGTGTCCAACACCACCTGCCCTGCCGCCCTGGCACCCTCTGCCAACTGCACGATCACGTTGACCGCGCCCTCGGCGGAAGGCCCGACCGCCATCGGCTTCGGCGGCAGCAATACAGCGTCCACTTCCGTGCCGGTCACGGTGTCGGCAACCGGCACGCCCACCACGCTGAACATTCCTGCGACGTCCGTGTCCTTCGGAGCGGGCGGTGCCGGCTCGGTGAGCATCACCAACAGCGGCAGCGCACCTGCGCTCAATGTGCAGGCCAGCATTCCGGGGGGCAGTGGCATCACGGTGTCCAACACCACCTGCTCCGCCATCCTGGCTCCCTCGGCCAGCTGCACGATCACGCTGACAGCCCCCTCGGCGGAAGGCCCGACCTCCATCGGCTTCGGCGGCAGCAACACGGCTTCCACGTCCGTGCCAGTCACGGTGACGACTGCCGTCCTGCCCGCCACGCTGACCATTCCCTCGGCGTCCCTGTCCTTTGGAGCGAACGGGGCTGGCTCGGTGACCATCACCAACAGCGGCAGCGCACCTGCGTTCAATGTGCAGGCCAGCATTCCGGCGGGCAGCGGCATCACGGTGTCCAACACCACCTGCGCCGCCATCCTGGCTCCCTCGGCCAATTGCACGATCACGTTGACTGCCCCTTCGGCCGAGGGCCCGACCAACATCGGCTTCGGCGGCAGCAATGCGCCCGCCGCTACCGCACAGGTCACGGTCACCGCACCCGTCGCGCCAACCGCGCCTACCGTTCCCCCGGCACCCGTGCTGTTCGGCGCCTACGGCGCAGGCTCGGTGACCATCACCAACAACGGAACGGCGCCTGCGTTCAATCTGCGGGCCATCATTCCGGTCGGCAGCGGCATCACGGTGGCCTCCTCCACCTGCCCGGCGTCACTGCCGGTGGGCGCAAGCTGCACCATCACACTGACGGCGGCAGGACCGGAAGGACCCACGAACATCGGCGTTGGCGGCAGCAACACGCCGGCCACGACGGTGCCTGTCACGGTGACGACCCCTGTCACGCCGACTACGCTGAACATTCCCACTGCCCCCGTGTCCTTCGGCACTGGCGGCGCCGGTTCGGTGACCATCAACAACAGCGGAAGCGCACCCGCGTTCAACGTACAGGCCACCATTCCGGCCGGCAGCGGCATCACGGTGTCCAACACCACCTGCGCCGCCATCCTGGCCCCCGCTGCCAGCTGCACGATCACGCTGACGGCCGCTGCGGCCGAAGGCCCGACCGACATCAGCTTCGGCGGCAGCAACACGCCGGCCACGACCGTGCCTGTGACAGTGACTGCCCCCGTCGCGCCGACTACGCTGGACATTCCCACCGCCCCCGTGTCCTTCGGCACCGGCGGTGCAGGTTCGGTGACCATCACCAACAGCGGAAGCGCACCCGCGTTCAACGTACAGGCCACCATCCCGGCCGGCAGCGGCATCACGGTGTCCACCACCACCTGCCCCGCCATCCTGGCCCCCGCTGCCAGCTGCACGATCACGCTGACGGCCGCTGCGGCCGAAGGGGCGACTGCCATCAGCTTCGGCGGCTCCAACACACCGGCGACGACGGTGCCGGTCACGGTGACGGCCCCCGTCACGCCGACCACGCTGGACATTCCCGCCGCACCCGTGTCGTTTGGCACCAGCGGAGCGGGCACGGTGACCATCACCAACAACGGGCCCGCACCGGCGTTCAACGTGCAAGCCACCATTCCGGTCGGCAGCGGCATCACGGTGGCGTCCAGCACCTGTCCCATCTCCCTGGCCCCCGGGGCCGACTGCACGATCACGCTGACGGCTGCGGCCGCAGAAGGCCCGACCGCGGTCATCTTTGGCGGCAGCAATACGCCCGCCACGACCGTGCAGGTCACGGTGACGGTGCCCGTTCCCACGGCCACGCTTTCGATACCCAGCGCTCCGCTGTCGTTCGCTGCGGGCGGCTCGACAACGGTCCTCATCAGCAACACCGGCGCTTCTGCAGCCTTCAACGTGACCGCCACGGCGCCGGCCGGTAGCGGAATCACCGTGCAGTCGAACACGTGCGGTGCCGCACTCGCCTCTCTGGCCAGCTGCGGCATCACCCTGACTGCGGCCGCCGCCGAAGGCCCCACGGCCATCAGCTTCGGCGGCAGCAATACGCTGGCCACGACCGTGCCGGTCACGGTGACGGCGCCCGTCACCCCGACCACGCTGGGCATGTCCACCACGCCCGTGTCGTTCAACACAGGGACAACGGGCTCGGTGACCATCACCAACAACGGTGGGGCCCCTGCGCTCGACGTTCAGGCCACGATTCCAGCAGGCAGCGGCATCACGGTGTCGGCCAACACCTGTGGTTCATCGCTGGCAGCGGGGGCCAATTGCACGATCACGCTGACTGGAGCCACGCCGGAAGGTCCGACGGCCATCAGCTTCGCTGGCAGCAACACCACGGCAACGTCAGTGCAGTTCACCGTGACGGCGCCCAGCACCACGACCACGCTGGGAATCTCCGCATCGACCCTGACGATTGCTACTGGCGGCACGGGCTTCGTGACCATCACCAACACGGGATCGAATGCCGCCGCCAATATCGGCGCCACCATCCCCGGCGGCAGTGGGCTGTCCGTTTCCGGCAACACCTGCGGGCTGTCGCTGCCGGCCGGGGGGACTTGCACGGTGACCTTCACCGCAGGTTCGGACGAGGGGCCGACCAATGTCACCATCCAGGGCAGCAACACCGACACCGCAGCCTTGTCGATCACGGTCTCGGGTTCCATCGACATTGGCGCCTACCACCTCGATGGCAGCTGTGGTGTGCTTGGCGTCCTTGGCCCCGGCTTCACCCTCACGGCAGGCTCTGCGCCGCTTCCCGTCGGCACCACGGTGACCATCATCGGTTCGGGAGTTGCCAACATCGGTGTGTTCAGTGTGACGGGAGGCACAGCCAACGTGTCGGTACTTTCCGCAACATCCCGCCAGGTCACCCTGACCTCGGCACTGCCGGCAGGGGCCACGATCGCGTTCCGAACCACGCTGTCCATCAGCGTCGCCTTCACGCTGAATGGCTCGACGACGCTGCCCAACGGCTATGCGGGCACAGGCGGGAAGCCCGCTGGCAGCGTGAGTTCCACGCTCATTCTCTGCAGCGCCACCTGATTGCAGGCGCTGCGGCAGTACCCGGAAACCTCAGCGTCGGCAAGGCGGGGCCTCGAAGGCCCCGCCTTTTTTCTGTCCATCCCGCACCACGCCTGCCAGCCTGCGCACCCCTTGCTCGATGGCCTGCGGCTGCAGGCTCGCATAACCCAGGACCAGCCCGGCGCAGGACTGGCGGCGATGGGCATCACCGGCCGCATAGAGCGGCGAGATGGGGCGAACGCCCACGCCACGCTCTCTCGCCAACCGCACCAGGGCAATCTCATCGCGCTGATGCACGGCAGGCACCCAGGCCACCACATGCAGGCCGGAGGCCGAGCCTTCGACCTGCACCGCGCCCGGCAAGTGCCGCTCCAGCGCCTGCAGCAATGCCGCCCGCCGGCCTTCGTTGCGACGGCGGGCAGCGCGCACATGGCGCTCGTAGCTGCCGTCCTCGATCAGCGCGGCCAGCACCAGCTGGTCCAGGCGCGGCGCATGCCGGTCGGCCAGCCGCCGGGCTTCCCGGAACACGGGCACCAGGGACGGCGGCAGCACCAGGTAGCCCATGCGCATCTGCGGCGATAAGGCCTTGGAGAAAGTGCCGACATGGATGACGCAACCCACCTCGTCAATGGACTGCAGGGCGTCGATGGGGCGCAGCCCGTAGCGGAATTCGCCGTCATAGTCGTCTTCCAGAATCCAGGCACCCGTGGCGCGCGCCCAGGCCAGCAGTTGCTGCCTGCGGCCTATGGGCAGCACGCCGCCCAGCGGAAACTGATGCGAGGGCGTGACATAGGCCAGCCGCGCCTGGCGCCCGGCCAGCGCCGAGGTATCCAGACCCTGTTCATCGACGGCCATTTCCTGCAGGCATGCGCCCTGGGCCTCGAACACGCGGCGCGCCATCAGGTAGCAGGGCTCTTCCATCAGCACGGTCTCGCCCGGATCGACCAGCACGCGCGCGCACAGGTCGATGGCCTGCTGCGAGCCCTGCACCACCACGATCTGATCGGCCGAACAGACAAGCCCCCGCGCCCGGCGCAGATAGCCTTGCAGCGCCATGCGCAGCGCCGGCTCGCCTTCGGGCGCGTCGTAGGACAGGGAAGGCTGGCGCTGCACGATGGCGCGGTTGTAGGCGCGCCGCCAGGCCAGCGTGGGAAAGTCGTCAAAGGCCAGGGCGCCGTAGAGAAAGTCGATCGGGGCCGGCCCACCATCGCCTGCTGCCGGCGGCAGGGCTGACGCCAGCGCATCCACCCGCTGCCCATAGGAAGACAGCCGGGGACGGCCATGCTGCTGGGCCGCTGCCGGCATGCTGCGCGCACGGCTGCGCTGCGCCGCGCCAGCCGCCACGCGCGCCCTGCTGCCTGGAGCGGTCTCCAGATAGCCTTCGGCCGCAAGCTGCTCGTAGGCGGCTGTGACGGTGGTGCGCGACACGCCCAGGTCCAGCGCCAGGGCGCGGGTGGAGGGCAGGCGTGCGCCCACGGCCAGGCTGCCGTCGGCCACCTGTGATTTCAGCCATTCGTGGAGGGTGCGGGCGCCGGGCGCTGCGCCGGCATGGCGGGTGAAAGCGGATTTCAACTGGTCTGCCAAAAAATCACAAAACTGGATTTTTCATTGTGCCAGGGATGGTGGATAGTCCGGTTTCCCCCGATGCCGGCACACCAGCCCAGGAAGCGCCCATGTACACGCCCGCCCATTTCTCCCTCACCGATTCCGACAGCCTGCACGGCCTGATCCGCAGCCACCCCCTGGGCACGCTCGTCACCCAGGCCAACGGCGTGCTGGACGCCAACCACCTGCCGTTCCTGCTGGATGCGGACCCAGGGGAGATGGGCACGCTGAGCGCCCATGTGGCCCGCGCCAATCCCATCTGGCAGCAGTGCCGCGACGGCGCCGAGGTGCTGGTCGTCTTCCGTGGCGCCGAAGGCTATATCTCGCCCAGCTGGTATCCAAGCAAGCACGAGACGCACCGCCTGGTGCCCACCTGGAACTACGAGGCTGTGCATGTGCACGGGCAAATCAGCATCCATGACGACGAGAAATTCGTGCGCGGGCTGGTCGGGCGGCTCACGCGGGCCCATGAGGCATCGCAGGCCCAGCCCTGGAAGATGTCCGACTCGCCGCGTGAATTCATCGACGGCATGCTGCAGGCCATCGTCGGCCTGCAGATCCGCATCACCCGCCTGGAGGGCAAGGCCAAGCTCAGCCAGAACCGGCAGGCCCGCGACCTGGAAGGCGCCATCGGCGCGCTGCGCGAGCGCGGACAGGAGCCGCTGGCCGGTGCCATGGATGCGGCGCCGCGCCTCTAGCGCCTGCCACCCTCACACAGATTGCCAACCACCGATGTACACATCCACCTTTACCTTCGCGCCGGGCGAATATGACGCGCCATTCCATGCCCTTGACGGCCGGATCGCCGAGATCGCCCGCGCCATCCCCGGCTACCTGGGCGAAGAGGCCTGGGAGAACCCCGCCACAGGCCTGGTCTCCAACGTCTACTACTGGCAGACCTGGGAGGCGCTGCAGCAACTGATGCGCCACCCTGCGCACCTCGAAGCCAAGCAGCAACAGGCGCGCTGGCTCAAGGGCTACCAGGTGGTGATCGCCCAGGTGGTGGGCAGCTACGGCGATGGCGGGATAGCGCACCCGCTGGCCACCACTGCGCAAGGCACTGCGCACCCGGCTCGCTGACCGGACCCGCTTTTGGCCCGATGATGGCGGCCATGCGATGGCGTTTTGATCCTGTTTCCCTGGCGTGGGCGGTGGCCCTGTTTGTCTTGCTCGTGCTGCTGGCCACCGTCGGCGCACGCTGGGGCTGGGTGCGCAGCTTCTTCGGCGACGTGATGGCCGTGGCCTGGGTCTATGCCGTGTTCAAGACCGTGATCGCCGCGCGCGTGCTGACGCTGGCATCGGCCGCGCTGTGCGTGGGCCTGCTGGTGGAGCTGGGCCAGTTCCTGGCATCGACCTTCCAGTTGCACATTCCCAACCGAGCGCTGCGCATCGTGCTGGGCAGCACGGCCGACTGGTGGGATGTGCTGGCCTATGTGATGGGTTTTGCAGCCGTGCTGGCGGTGGAGGCTGCGTTCCAAAGCCGCAGAGCCAGGCCTGTGCTCTGATCAGGCCCGTACAGCGCAACCGCCGGCCTTGAGCACCCGCTTCGTCGAGGCCGGATACCGCTCCAGCTTGTCCGCCGGCCGGCGCGGCCTGGCCACCAGCTCGCCACTGCAGTTGGGGCAGGCGCCGTGCAGCACATGATCCGCACAGCCGGCACAGAACGTGCACTCGAAGGTGCAGATGCGAGCCTCGGCAGACTCTGGCGGCAGGTCCTTGTCGCAGCATTCGCAGTTGGGTCGAAGCTCAAGCATCGGTGCACTCCGGGTGTGGTCCATGAAGACTGGGCATCCTAGTGGATGTGCTCTGCCGGGGAGCGGTCCTCGCGCTCCATCTGCAGCGTCGTATGGTGCAGGTCGAAGCCCGCCTGCAGCCTGTCCTCGATATTGCGGCGCACCTGCTCGCCGTCCGCGCCGGGCAGCAGCACCACATGGCCGGTCAGCATGGGCTTGCTCTGCGTGACCGCCCACAGGTGGACATCGTGGATCGCTGCCACCCCCGCCGTGCCCGAAATCGTCTCGCGCACCGCCTGCAGGCTCATCCCCGAGGGCACGCCTTCCAGCAGGATGTTGATGCACTCGCGCAGCAGGGTCCAGGTCCGCGGAAACACCATGAAGCCGATGCCCACGGCCACCGCCGAGTCGATCCACCGCCAGCCCGTCAGCCAGATCAGCGCGGCACCGGCGAGCACGCCGACCGAGCCCAGCATGTCCGCCCACACCTCCAGGTACGCGCCTTTCACGTTCAGGCTCTCGTCCTTGCCACCCGACAGCAGGCGCATCGAGAGCAGGTTGATCACCAGGCCCACGGCCGCCACCGCCATCATGCCCAGGGACTGGATTTCTGCAGGCGCCGACAGCCGGCGGTAGGCCTCATACAGGATGTAGAAGGCCACGCCCAGCAGCACCAGCGCATTGACGGCGGCGGCCAGGATCTCGAAGCGCGCATAGCCGTAGGTGCGCAGCAGGTCGGCTGCCTTGCGGCCGGCGCGTATGGCCACCAGGGCCAGCAGCAGCGCCATCGCATCGGTCAGCATGTGCATGGCGTCGGAGATCAGGGCCAGGCTGCCCGTGACCATGCCGCCGATGATTTCCACCACCATGAAGGTGCCGGTCAATCCGAAGGCAAACCAGAGACGGGATTCCGGCAGGGCACGCACGTCGCCGTGCTGATGGCTGTCGCTCATGAGATTCCTTGACTTGAAAACGGTTGTGAACAGAGGGCCGCTGCACCGATGGCTTCCATGGCAGGCAGGGGCACGGACCTCCATGAGAAAGCGTGAAGTGACTTGAAGGTCAAGTGCTGGAGGCAACTCGCACCGCAGGTCGCCCGGACACCGCAGCGCGCATATCCCTGCATCCATCGCAACATTTCATTTAGGTAAATTGATTACGAATAGTAGAATCAAGACATCCACCAAGGAGACATTCGATGAACACAAGCGCCCGTCCCGACCTGTCCACACTGCCACCGCCCGCCGCCGTGCAGCAGCTGCACCACTACGCCTACAAGGCCCGCGATGCCGAGGAGACCCGCCACTTCTACGAGGACATCCTGGGCCTGCCGCTCTATCACATCATCCAGAGCGACTACGTGCCCAGCACGGGCGAGTACTGCCCCTACACGCATTTCTTCTTCCGCCTGAAGGATGGTTCGTTCATCGCCTTCTTCGACATCGGCGACGACGAAAAGGCCCTGCCCTCGCCCAACACGCCGCTGTGGATCAACCACATCGCCTTCCGCGTGGACACCGTCGAGGAACTTGAGAACACCAAGGCCCGTCTGGTGGCGCATGGCATCGAGGTGCTGGGCGTGACCGACCACCACATCTTCAAGAGCATCTATTTCTTCGATCCCAACGGCATCCGCCTGGAGCTGTCGGCCCAGCTGGCCGACGAAGTGCAGATGGCGCGCGAAAGCACCACCGCCCACGCCCGCCTGAACGAGTGGACGGCACGCAAGGAGCAATGGCGCAAGGAACGCGCCGAAGGCAAGGCAGCCCAGCCGCTCAAGCCCCAGAGCAACGACCGGCCCGAGTTCGTGCCCGACGCGGGCGCTTAAAAGTGCACAACACGCTCTCAATAAAACCCGGCGAACAGGCAGGCGGACGGGGTCGGTAGAATCCCCGTCAAACCGTCATCCATTTCGCATATGCAGACGGCATCCCTTCAACGGATGCCGTTTTCATTTGCCAAACGCCATTCGCACAATTCCCCGCAAGCAAGCCATGAGCGACACCATTGCCCAGCCAGGCCTCGACAGCCTGTCCAAATCGTTTGAACCCGCAGCCATCGAGGCCCAATGGGGCCCTGAATGGGAAAAGCGCGGCTACGGCGCAGCCGGCGTGCGCGGCACGGGCCAGGCAGATGCATCCCAGCCATCGTTCTCCGTCCAGCTGCCGCCGCCCAATGTGACGGGCACGCTGCACATGGGCCATGCGTTCAACCAGACCATCATGGACAGCCTCACGCGCTACCACCGCATGAAGGGCCACAACACGGTCTGGGTGCCCGGCACCGACCACGCGGGCATCGCCACCCAGATCGTGGTGGAGCGCCAGCTGCAGGAGCAGGGCATCGCCAGCCGCCACGACATGGGCGCGACGCCTCCCGAGGCGCGCAAGAACTTCGTGAGCAAGGTCTGGGAGTGGAAGAACCAGAGCGGCAACACCATCACCGGCCAGATGCGCCGCATGGGCGACAGCGTGGACTGGAGCCGCGAGTACTTCACCATGGACGACAAGCTGTCGTCCATCGTCAACGAGACCTTCGTGCGCCTGTACCAGCAGGGCCTGATCTACCGTGGCAAGCGCCTGGTGAACTGGGACCCCAAGCTGATGTCCGCCGTCTCCGACCTCGAGGTCGAGAATGAGGAAAAGGACGGCTCGCTGTGGCACATCGCCTACCCGCTGGCCGACGGCTCGGGCCAGCTCGTGGTGGCCACCACGCGCCCGGAAACCATGCTGGGCGACGCAGCCCTGATGGTGCACCCCGAGGACGAGCGCTACCAGGCGCTGATCGGCAAGACCGTGATCCTGCCCCTGGTGGGCCGCGAGATCCCCATCATTGCCGACGACTACGTGGACCGCGAGTTCGGCACGGGCGTGGTCAAGGTCACGCCTGCGCATGACAACAACGACTACGCCGTGGGCCAGCGCCATGGCCTGCCGATGATCTGCGTGCTGACGCTGACGGCCACCATCAACGACGAGGCGCCCGAGAAGTACCGCGGCATGGACCGCTTCGTGGCGCGCAAGGCCATCGTGGCCGACCTGGACGCGGCCGGCCTGCTGGTCGAGACCAAGAAGCACAAGCTCATGGTGCCCATCTGCACGCGCACGGGCCAGGTGATCGAGCCCATGCTGACCGACCAGTGGTTCGTGGCCATGAACAAGGTGGGCGAAGGCGATGCCACGGGCAAGTCCATCGCGCAGAAGGCCATCGATGCCGTCTCCAGCGGCCAGGTGCAGTTCGTGCCCGAGAACTGGGTCAACACCTACAACCAGTGGATGAACAACATCCAGGACTGGTGCATCTCGCGCCAGCTGTGGTGGGGCCACCAGATTCCCGCCTGGTACGACGAGGACGGCAAGGTCTACGTGGCCCGCACCGAGGAAGAAGCCCGCGCCCAGGCCCCCGGCAAGACGCTCACGCGCGACGAGCACGTGCTGGACACCTGGTACTCCTCGGCCCTGGTGCCGTTCTCCACCATGGGCTGGCCGAACCAGACCGAGGCGGCCGACGATGACTACAACCTCTACCTGCCCAGCTCGGTGCTGGTCACGGGCTACGACATCATCTTCTTCTGGGTCGCCCGGATGATCATGATGACCACGCACTTCACGGGCCGCGTGCCCTTCCGCCATGTCTACATGCATGGCCTGGTGCGTGACGCCCAGGGCAAGAAGATGAGCAAGTCCGAGGGCAACGTGCTCGACCCCGTGGACCTGATCGACGGCATCGACCTGGACACCCTGCTGGAAAAGCGCACGCAGGGCCTGCGCCGCCCCGAGACCGCGCCCCAGGTGCGCAAGAACACGCAAAAGGAATTCCCCGAGGGCATTCCCGCCTACGGGGCCGACGCGCTGCGCTTCACCTTCGCGGCCCTGGCCTCGCTGGGCCGCTCCATCAACTTCGACAGCAAGCGCTGCGAGGGCTACCGCAACTTCTGCAACAAGCTGTGGAACGCCAGCCGCTTTGTGCTGATGAACTGCGAAGGCCATGACTGCGGCCTGCTGCCCCACACCAAGGAGCAATGCCAGGCCGGCGGCGAGTTCGCGGGCTACATGCAGTTCAGCCAGCCCGACCGCTGGATCGCCTCGCAGCTGCAGAAGGTCGAGGCCGAAGTGGCCAAGGGCTTTGCCGAATTCCGCCTGGACAACGTGGCCAACGCGCTGTACGACTTCGTCTGGAACGAGTTCTGCGACTGGTACCTGGAAATCGCCAAGGTGCAGATCCAGACCGGCAACGAGGCCCAGCAGCGCGCCACGCGCCGCACGCTGATCCGCACGCTGGAGGCCATCCTGCGCCTGGCCCACCCCATCATCCCGTTCGTGACCGAAGCCCTGTGGCAGAAGGTCGCCCCGGTCGCCGGCCTGCCCGGCGAGTCCGTGGCCGTGGCCCGCTACCCCGAGGCCCAGCCCGAAAAGATCGACGAGGCCGCCATCGCCTACGTGGGCCGCATCAAGCAGATGATCGACGCCTGCCGCACGCTGCGCGGCGAGATGGGCGTGTCGCCGGCCCAGCGCCTGCCGCTGCTGGCCGTGGCCAGCTCGGCCGATGAGTCGCAGTTCCTGCGCACCAATGCCGCCGTGCTGCAAAACCTGGCCAAGCTCAGCGAGGTCAAGGTGTTCGACGACGAGGCCGCCTGGGCCGAGGCCGCCCAGGCCGCCCCGGTCTGCGTGGTGGGCGAGGCGCGCCTGGCGCTGTTCGTGGAGATCGACGTGGCCGCCGAAAAGGCCCGCCTGTCCAAGGAAGCCGCACGCCTGGAAGGCGAGATCACCAAGGCCAATGTCAAGCTGGGCAACGAGGCCTTCGTGGCCAAGGCGCCCCCGGCCGTCATCGACCAGGAAAAGAAGCGCGTGGCCGACTTCGGCGCAACGCTGATCCGCATCCAGGAACAACTCGCCCGCCTGGGTTGACATGGAATCTCCCCCTGAGCGGCTGCGCCGCTTCCCCCTCTCTCGCTTCGCGGGAGGGGGACGACACCCTCGGCGCGGGGCGGCGCGGCCGGCTCAGGCCCTTCCTCGGTGTCCCTGATCTTAGGCTGCGCCAGTTTCATCGTCCGAGGGCATCAAGTCGCACAATGAAAGCTGAGACACTTAGCGAAGAAGACGCAAAGCCGCACGCTTTTTCCATCACCTGAATCCCAAGATTTTCATGAGTAATCAGACCCGTGTCCGCAAAGCCGTGTTTCCCGTTGCCGGGCTCGGCACGCGCTTTCTGCCCGCCACCAAGGCCTCTCCCAAGGAGATGCTGCCCGTGGTGGACAAGCCGCTGATCCAGTACGCCGTGGAAGAGGCCTACGAGGCCGGCATCCGCGACATGATCTTCGTCACCGGCCGCAGCAAGCGCGCCATCGAGGACCATTTCGACACCGCCTACGAGCTGGAAAACGAGCTGGAGAACGCCGGCAAGCAGGCCATGCTGGAGCTGGTGCGCAGCATCAGCCCCGCCGACATGAACTGCCTGTTCGTGCGCCAGCCGCGCTCCCTGGGCCTGGGCCATGCCGTGCTGTGCGCCGAGCCGCTGGTGGGCAACGAGCCCTTTGCCGTACTGCTGGCCGACGACCTGATGGTGGGCGAGCCTGGCGGCCCCGGCGTGATGGCGCAGATGACATCGGCCTTCCACAAGCAGGGCCGCTCCCTGCTGGCCGTGCAGGAAGTGCCGCTGGAGCAGACCAAGCGCTATGGCATCGTGGCTGGCGAGCCGGCCGGCGGTTCGCTGATGCGCATCGAGAAAATCGTGGAAAAGCCCGCGCCCGAAAAGGCGCCCTCGCGCATGGGCGTGGCTGGCCGCTACGTGCTGACACCGGCCATCTTCGAGGAGATCCGCAACCAGCCCAAGGGCGTGGGCGGCGAGATCCAGCTGACGGACGCCATCGAACGCCTGATGGCCCATGAAGCCGTCTACGCCTTCCAGTACCAGGGCAAGCGCTACGACTGCGGCAGCAAGGAAGGCTTTTTGCAGGCCACGGTGGAACTGGCGCTGCAGCATGAGGATGTGGGCGCGAGCTTCCGCGAATACCTGCAGGGCCTGAGCATCTGAGGCCCGGCCTCAAGGCCGCCCCTGCCCCATGCAAAAGGCCTGCGAAAGCAGGCCTTTTTCTTTGGAGCGAACCGCGTGCAGCCGCTCAGCGCCGGCGCAGGATATGGATGAACTCCGCACCCACGGTCTGCTGCTCCACCAGTTCATTGCCGGTCTGCTTGGCAAAGGCCTGGAAGTCGCGCAGCGAGCCCGTGTCGGTGGCCACCACCTTGAGCAGCTGGCCGCTGTCCAGTTCGGCCAGCGCCTTCTTGGCCTTGAGAATGGGCAGCGGGCAGTTGAGCCCGCGCGTGTCGATTTCCTTGTGAATTTCCATCGGATGCACCTCTTGAGCCTGGGATTCTAGGCGGCATCGCGGCGGAGGCCGGCAGCAGTGTCTTGATCGGCGCGACTCGCTTCAGCCTCCTGGGCCTGCTCGGCACGCTTCCAGAAGTCACGGATCACAGGATCATGCCCCCGGCTGCGCAGCCACTTGGCCAGCGCCATGCCCGTGCCCGAAGGCCAGGCCTGGACTTTCTCGGGCTCCAGCAGCCGGTACTCCAGCAGCTCGGGCGACAGCCGCACCTGGCCGCTGGCGCGCACATGGAAGGCGATGATCACCTGGTTCATGCGCAGGAACTCATGCACGCTGATCAGCTCCAGCGACTCGGCCTGCAGGCCGGTTTCCTCCGCCACCTCGCGTGCCACGCCCTCCTCGGGCGACTCGCCGGCTTCCATGAAGCCCGTGATCAGGCCGAAGACCTTCTCGGGCCAGGCCGCATTGCGCGCCAGCAGCACCTTGCCGTCCAGCTCCACGATGGCGGCCAGCACCGGCGTGGGATTGTTCCAGTGCGTCCAGCCGCACTCGGCGCAGCGCAGGCGCGATACATCGCCGCCGTCCTCGGCCTGGATCACCCACTGCAGGGGCGTTGCGCAGTGCGTGCAATAGCGGGTTTCATAGTGCATGGGGCTGTTCCTGGTTTTTTGCTGTCCTGGCTCTATGCAAACAGGAAGGCCCGCCGGAAGGCGGGCCTGTCGCTGCGTCAGGCGGGGAAGACACCCGTGGACAGATAGCGGTCGCCGCGGTCGCAGACCACGAAGACGATGGTGGCGTTGTTCTCGCGCTCGGCAATCTGCTGGGCCACCCAGCAGGCGCCCGCCGCAGAGATGCCGGCAAAGATGCCTTCCTCGCGCGCCAGGCGGCGCGCCATGTCCTCGGCATCGTCCTGACCCACGAGCACGGTCTCGTCGATCAGCGAGGCGTCGTAGATCTTGGGCATGTACTCCTCGGGCCACTTGCGGATGCCGGGGATGCGCGAGCCCTCGGCCGGCTGGGCACCCACGATGCGGATGGCCGGGTTCTTTTCCTTGAGGAACTTCGCCACGCCGGTGATCGTGCCCGTGGTGCCCATGGCGCTCACGAAATGCGTGATCTCGCCACCGGTCTGCTCCCACAGCTCGGGACCCGTGGTCTCGTAGTGGATGCGCGGGTTGTCGGGGTTGCCGAACTGGTCGAGCACCACGCCCTTGCCCTGGGCCACCATCTGGTCGGCCAGGTCGCGCGCGTATTCCATGCCGCCGCTCTTGGGCGTGAGGATCAGCTCGGCGCCATAGGCCTTCATCGTCTGGGCACGCTCGATGGACAGGTCCTCGGGCATGATCAGCACCATCCGGTAGCCCTTGATCGTGGCGGCCATGGCCAGCGCAATGCCGGTATTGCCCGAGGTGGCCTCGATCAGCGTGTCGCCGGGCTTGATGTCGCCGCGCTCTTCGGCGCGGCGGATCATCGACAGGGCCGGCCTGTCCTTGACCGAACCGGCCGGGTTGTTGCCTTCCAGCTTGCCCAGCACCACGTTGCCACGTTCCTGGCGAGACTGCGCACCGATGCGCTGCAATGCCACCAGGGGCGTGCGGCCGATGGCGTCTTCGATGGTCGGATAAATTTTCATAGCCTCACACTGTGCCATAATTCGCCCCTGCGCTAAGTAGCCCGGGTGGTGAAATTGGTAGACGCAGGGGACTCAAAATCCCCCGCCGCAAGGCGTGCCGGTTCGATTCCGGCCCCGGGCACCAGAGATTACGTAGCCGAAAAAGCAGTCCCCTGCTTTTTCGGCTATTTCTTTTCCGGCCGCTGTCTTCACAGCGTCCGCACAAACCTCAAGCCCCTTTGCATCCAGCCGTGTTCAACGGCTGCACTGCATTTCAAGGCCTTCCAGCCTGCACCGATCCTGCGTCCTCATGCCTTGGGCGGGATGACGCCTGCGCGCTTTTCGCCGCACCGGGCCCAACCTGTGTACAACTTTGGCATCAACCGCCTCTCAAGGCCTGCCAAGCCTGGACCTTGGCCCATGCTGAAGCCTGCTTGAAGCAGCACCATCCCAGCCCGCAGGCAGGGCTGCAGCCCTGCGTCAAATTCAGCACCTTCCCTCTGAAAACCACCACTTGCACCACCGTCATGCAGCCCTTGCCCAGCGCGGGCACCAGCCCGGTGCGTCCACGGCTCGGGCCTGTAAAAGCCCATGAAAAAAGCCACCCTGGGGTGGCTTCCTTTCTCCACAGATCCGTTGAACAACCCTGTGGATAATCAGTGAACAGCAAGTGAACGAGGCGTCCAAGTGCTTGCATTCACTGGCCGCAGGCTAAGCTGCCTGCAAATCAGGCAACCTCCAGATCCAAGGGAAAACCCTCGATTCGGAAGGCGCCTGACACACCTCGCCTCAGGCATCCGTGCGGCGGATCTGCGCACGCCCTGCCGCCGTGATGTGCCATTGATGGCTGCTGTCCACTTCGACCAGTCCACGCTCGCGCAGCCTCTTGGACAGATGCTCGCGCGCCGCGCTTTCCAGCGACACGGGCTCGCCCATCTCCAGCTTCTTGAGCACTTCGAGTTCATCCACCGTCGGCTCGTACACGGGTGCGTGATATGTGGTTTCGGCCATCGCTACTCCTTCGCTATTCAAAATCTCATGCCCCAGGACTCTAGGGGGCACGGATGCAAACATAGCCTTGGCCCGGGAGCCGCGCAATCGGTGGCCGCACCTTTTTTCGAGTTGTGGGCGATGATTGCACGCTTTGCGGCGGCGTCCCACAGGCGCCAGGGCCAGGCCCCGGCCTGACAACGGGCGATCCACGCTCTTGCCGCACCCGCCCCATTGGCCGCTCCCTCACCCATCTGACCCAGGAATTCAGGTTTTCATGCTGTACGCCATCACCGCCTTGTTCACCTTCCAGTTGCTGGGGGAGGCCATCGTCCAGCTCACGGGGCTGCCGCTTCCGGGCGCGCTCGTGGGCACGCTGCTGCTGCTGGCGGCGCTGCTGCTGCACGGCCGCCTGCCCGAGTCGCTGGAGAAGGCCGCCGGCGTGCTGCTGCAAAACATGATGCTGCTGTTCATTCCCGTCATTGCAGGCGTGATGCTGGAGTTCGACCGGCTGTCGCGCGAATGGCAGCCCTTCGTGATCGCCTGCGTGGCGGGTGCGGCCATCACCTTCCTGGCCACGGCCTTCACCTTCCGCTGGTGCCTGGAGCGCCAGCGCGCCCGCGAAGCGGCTGCCAGCCGGGGAGACAAGGCATGAGCGCGCTCACCACCCACTGGCACAGCGCCTGGCAGTCGCTGTCCGGCAATGCCTCCACCGCCCATCTGCCCTGGCTGGTGCTGACCATGGCCGTCTACCTGGCGGCCATGGCGCTGTACCGCAGAAGCGGCAACCATCCGCTTCTGATTCCCGTGTTCACGGCCGTGGTCGTCATCGTGGGCGTGCTGCTGGCCACGGGCACCTCCTATGCCAGCTACCGCAGCGGCGTTTCGCTGCTGGGGCTGCTGATCGGCCCGGCCACCGTCGCGCTGGCAATTCCGCTGTACGCCCAGCGCGAGCGCATCCGCGCGCTGTGGCTGCCCATCAGCGTGGCCCTGGCCGTGGGCTGCGTGGTGGCGTTGCTGTCGGCACTGCTGATCGGCTGGAGCCTGGGAGCGACGGTGCAGACGCTGGTGGCGCTGGCGCCCAAGTCGGCCACCATTCCCATCGCCCTGCCCATGGCCGAGCGCTTTGGCGGGCCAGCCTCGCTGGCGGCCGTGGCGGTGGCCATCACCGGCATTGCGGGCACGATGATGGCGCCGCTGCTGATCCGCCTGGTGCGCAGCGATGACCCGGCCGTGCAGGGTTTTGCCCTGGGACTTACGGCCCACGCCATCGGCACGGCACGCGCGCTGCAGGTGAATCCGACCATGGGCGCCTTCTCGGCCCTGGCCATGGGCCTGAACGGCGTGGCCACGGCCGTGGTCATGCCGCTGTGCCTGGCCGTGCTGCCCTGGTTTTGAGCGCGATTACGGGTTTTCCCCAGAGACACCCCCACAAGCCTGTGGACAAGCGCCACCAGCAGCAAGGATAAGTCAGTTAAGTGACTGTCATCGTTGAACAATCCAAAGCCTGCTTAATTTTCAGGCAGGCCGGTGCTCCCTGGCGCGCTGCTGCAGCCATGAAGAGAACACGCGCAGGGCGGGCGCGGGCTGCGCATCGGGCGCCAGGGCCGGCGTGACCAGGTAGTAGGCGCGGTTGCCGCGCAGCGGCTGGGGGCAGGCAATGATGAGGTCGCCGCGCGCCAGTTCCTGCTCGATCAGCATGGGTGGCATCAGCGCCACGCCCAGACCCTGGCTGGCGGCCACGGCCAGCATGGAGAACAGCTCCAGCCGCATGCCGTCCAGCGCGCGCGGCGCGGCCACGCCCATGGCATCGAACCACTGCTGCCAGCCGTAGGGCCGCGTGCTTTGCTGCAGCAGCGGCATCCGGGCCACGATGTCCGCCCCCACGGGCAGCCAGGCGCGGCCCGGCTCGCGTGCCTGGGCCGTGGCCAGCAGTTGCGGGCTGCACACGGGCACCACCTCTTCATCCATCAGCCATTGCGCCTGCACGCCGGGC
This sequence comes from Delftia sp. S65, assembly GCF_016516495.1. NCBI lineage: Bacteria > Pseudomonadati > Pseudomonadota > Betaproteobacteria > Burkholderiales > Comamonadaceae > Delftia > Delftia sp. S65. The sequence goes on along the minus strand of NZ_JACVUR010000007.1, from coordinate 139,984 downwards.
CAGCGTGCCACCTGCTCGGGCGTGCCTGCATAGAGCGCGGCGTCGAACACGGTATCGGCAAACAGGAAGGGCCGCGTCTGCACGTCGATGTGCACCGTGACCTCGGGATGCTCGCGCGCCAGCTGCGGCAGGCGCGGCAGCAGCCAGCGTGTGGCGAAGGTGGGCACGGCAGCCAGGTTGAGCGGGCCGCCTTCGCCCTGGTGGGCCATGATGTCCAGCGTGTCGCGCTCCAGGCCGTGCAGCCAGCGCGAGACCTGCTGGGCGTACTGCGTGCCCGCCTCCGTCAGCAGCACGCCGTGGCGCGTGCGCCGGAACAGCTGCACGCCCAGGAACTCCTCCAGCGCAATGATCTGGCGCGATACCGCGCTTTGCGTGAGCGACAGCTCCTGCGCCGCACGCGTGTAGCTGATGTGGCGGGCGGCCGACTCGAAGCAGGCAAGGGCTTGGGTGGATGGCAGGGCTCTACGCATATCTCATGAATTCAACGCACTCCAATGGCACATATCATAGGGAATAACCCGCAACATGGAATCCATACATGCGCTTTACGCATTCATGGATGAACAAACATCGTTTGCGCCACGCGCAGGCCCGCTTCTAAGATGCAGCGCAACAACGCTACACGGCGGTGGCCTGCCCGGCACCGCGTTGACACCGCACGTGGCAGCGGCTCCTGCCCTTGACCTCTTTGTTTTTGGAGATACGACACCATGGCCCGCAACAGCTTCCAATGGGATGACCCCTTCCAGCTCGACCAGCAACTGAGCGAAGACGAGCGCATGATCCGCGACGCGGCCCATGCCTACTGCCAGGAGAAGCTGGCCCCCCGCGTGCTGGAAATGTTCCGCCACGAAAAGTCCGACGTGAGCATCTTCCGCGAGATGGGCGAGCTGGGCCTGCTGGGCCCCACCATCCCCACGCAGTACGGCGGCGCGGGCCTGAACTACGTCAGCTACGGCCTGGTGGCGCGCGAGATCGAGCGCGTGGACTCGGGCTACCGCTCCATGGCCAGCGTGCAAAGCTCGCTGGTGATGGTGCCCATCAATGAATTCGGCACCGAAGACCAGAAGAACAAGTACCTGCCCAAGCTGGCCAGCGGCGAATTCATCGGCTGCTTCGGCCTGACCGAACCCGACCACGGCTCCGACCCCGGCAGCATGTCCAGCCGCGCCTACAAGGTGGACGGCGGCTACCGCCTCAAGGGCAACAAGATGTGGATCACCAACAGCCCCGTGGCCGACGTGTTCGTGGTCTGGGCCAAGGAAGTGACCGAGGACGGCCATGTGGGCGAGATCCGCGGCTTCATCCTCGACAAGGGCATGAAGGGCCTGTCGGCCCCGGCCATCCACGGCAAGGTGGGCCTGCGCGCCTCCATCACGGGCGAGATCGTGATGGACGACGTCTTCGTTCCCGAGGAAAACGCCTTCCCCGAGGTGCGCGGCCTCAAGGGCCCCTTCACCTGCCTGAACAGCGCACGCTTCGGCATCGCCTGGGGCGCCCTGGGCGCAGCCGAGTTCTGCTGGCACACGGCGCGCCAGTACACGCTGGACCGCAAGCAGTTCGGCCGCCCCCTGGCTGCCAACCAGCTGATCCAGAAGAAGCTGGCCGACATGCAGACCGAGATCACCCTGGGCCTGCAGGCCGCGCTGCGCGTGGGCCGCATGAAGGACGAGCACCAGAACGTGATCGAGATCACCTCGCTGATCAAGCGCAACAACTGCGGCAAGTCGCTGGACATCGCCCGCATGGCGCGCGACATGATGGGTGGCAACGGCATCAGCGACGAGTTCGGCGTGGCCCGCCATCTGGTCAACCTGGAAGTGGTCAACACCTACGAGGGCACGCACGATGTGCATGCGCTGATCCTGGGCCGGGCTCAGACCGGCATCGCAGCTTTTGCCAACTGACCCCCTGAGGCGCTTCGCGGAGGGGGACGACGCCCTCGCCGCGAGGCGGCTCTTGCTCGGCGTCCCTGGCCTGCTCCACGCCCATGTCACACGCTATGGGTGATGGAAGCTCAAGCCCTGAGCTGAACTACCAGCGGCATCGGGCGCGCTCATATTTCTTCCCTCTCATGTCCTCCACATCCTCCGCGCCGGCCGCATTGGCTGGCATCAAGGTGCTTGATCTTTCCCGCGTGCTGGCCGGGCCCTGGTGCACGCAGACGCTGGCCGACCTGGGTGCCGATGTGATCAAGGTCGAGCGGCCCGTGGCCGGCGATGACACGCGCCACTGGGGGCCTCCGTTCCTGCCGCACGACGATGGGCAGGCCACGCAGGAGGCCAGTTATTTCACGGCCTGCAACCGCAACAAGCGCTCGGTCACCATCGACATGTCCACCCCCGATGGGCAGCAGCTGATTCGCCAGATGGCGGCCGGGGCCGATGTGCTGGTGGAGAACTTCAAGGTCGGTGGCCTGGCGCAGTACGGGCTGGACTACGAAAGCCTCAAGGCGCTCAACCCGCGCCTGATCTATTGCTCGGTCACGGGTTTCGGTCAGACCGGCCCGTATGCCGAGCGCGCGGGCTACGACCTCATGGTGCAGGCCATGTGCGGGCTGATGAGCATCACCGGCCATGCCGATGAGGCGCCCGGAGGCGGCCCGCTCAAGGTGGGCGTGGCCGTGATCGACGTGTTCACGGGCCTGTATGCCAGCAATGCCATCCTGGCCGCGCTGCATGCGCGCCAGGCCTCGGGCCGGGGCCAGCACATCGACATGGCCCTGCTCGACGTGGGCATGGCCGTGCTAGCCAACCAGGCCGCCGGCTTTCTGGCAACGGGCGAATCGCCGGGCCGCGCCGGCAACATCCACCCCAGCCTGGCGCCCTACCAGGACTTCGCCACGGCCAACGGCAACGTGCTGCTGGCCATTGGCAATGACGGGCAGTTCGCGCGCTTTTGCGCCGCCGTCGGCGAAGCCGGCTGGGCGCAGGACGAGCGCTTTGCCACCAACACCGCGCGCGTGCGCAACCGCCAGGCGCTGCTGGAGCGGATGGTGCCCCTCATGAAGACACGCGGCACGGCCGAATGGATTGCGCTGCTGGAAGACAAGGCCGTGCCCTGCGGCCCCATCAACACCATTGCCCAGGCCTTCGATGACCCGCAGGTGCGCGCACGCGGCATACGCGTCGAGCTGCCGCGCGAGGCCGGCGACGGCATCTCACGCATCGCCGGCGTGGCCAGCCCCATGCGGCTGAGCGATACCCCGCCCGTGCTGCGCAGCGCACCGCCCTCCCTGGGCCAGCACACCGATGAAGTGCTGGGCGAGTTGGGCATTGCGCCCATGGCCATCCAGGCGCTGCGCTCGCGCGGCGTGGTCTGATCGCCAGCGCCGCGCAACACCGCCTCCACATTTCTCAGCCCAAGCACCGCCATACGAATGTCCTAAAGAATCACGCCCTCCCACCCGTCGGTGCCTCACAACAAACGTCCACAACATCCATTCAAGGAGACAACACCATGACTCACACCTCCCGCATCGCGCTCGCCGGCATCCTCGGCGCCCTCGCGCTTTCGGGCGCAGCCCATGCCCAGGGCTACCCCACCAAGCCCATCAAGCTGCTCGTGCCCTTCGCGGCCGGCGGCACCACCGACCTGATCGCGCGCATCGTGGCCGAGCCGCTGGGCCGTGCCCTGGGCCAGCCCGTGGTGGTCGAGAACAAGGGCGGCGGCGGCGGCAGCATCGGCGCGGCCGAGACGGCGCGCTCCCAGCCCGATGGCTACAGCCTGGGCATCGCCACCGTGTCCACCACGGCCACCAACCCGGCGATCAACCCCAAGATCCCGTACAACGTGCTGACCGACTTCACGCCCATCGTGAACATCGCGGCCACGCCCAACATCATTGCGGCCAACCCCAAGTTCGCGGGCAAGAACTACCAGGAGTTCCTGGCCGAGGTGAAGAAGAACCCCGGCAAGTACTCCTACGCCTCGCCCGGCAACGGCAGCATCACCCATCTGATGATGGAGATGTTCAAGCTGTCCACTGGCACCGACATCACCCACGTGCCCTACCGTGGCAGCGGCCCCGCGCTGAACGACGCCGTGGCCGGCCAGGTTCCGCTGATCTTCGACAACCTGCCCTCCGCCCTGGGCTTCGTCAAGGAAAAGCGCCTGGTGCCCATCGTGGTGGCCGCGCCCCAGCGCCTGGCCGCCCTGCCCGATGTGCCCACCTTCAAGGAAGTGGGCCTGGCCCCCGTCAACCGCATGGCCTACTACGGCATCGTCGGCCCCAAGAACCTGCCGCGCGACATCGTGGACAAGGTCAACGCCGCCACGCGCAAGGTGCTGCAGGACCCGGCCATCAAGAAGCGCATCGAGGAAACCGGCTCGCTGATCGTGGCCGACACGCCCGAGCACTTCTTTGAAGAGATCAAGGCCGAACTGGCGGTCTACAAGGACGTGGTGCAAAAGCAGAACCTGACGATGGATTGAGCCTGCGCGTCACCCGCTGACCATCCCCGCCACGGCGGGGATTTTTGTTGGAGGGCTCGAAGGCGGGAGCCGCCAAGCGACATCCCAGCAACCTGCCTCCTTACCTGTCTTTTGCCCTGCGAGATACAATGTATCTCACCCCTTTTTGCAAAAGCACACCATGGCAACCACCACCATGATCCACGTGCGCGTGGATGAAGAGATCAAGGCACAGGCCGCCGAAACCCTGGCCGGCATGGGCTTGACGGTGTCGGATGCCGTACGTGTCTTCCTGATGCGCGTGGTGGCCGACCAGCAATTGCCCTTCGACCTCAGGGCACCCAACGCCGAGACGCGCGCAGCCATGCAGGAGGCACGCACCATGCGCAAGGCACGCTTTGCCACCGCGGACGATTTGCTCCATGACCTCGAAAAAGGCAGCGAGCAGTAAGCGCGCAGTCCTTCCCCGCGCATCGGACCGGACCAAGGCTTTCGCCAAGGACTGGGTCCGGCTGTCGCATTCCGGCCGCCATGACATGAAGCGGTTGAAGGAGGCCATGCTGCTGCTGATTGCCAACGACGCCCCCCTTGAGCCTCAGTGGCTGGACCATGCCCTCACCGGCGACTGGGCCGATCACAGGGAGTGCCACGTGGGGGGCGATTTCCTGCTGATCTACCGGCTCGATGGCCAGGGCGCCAACGAATCGATCGTTTTCGTGCGAGCCGGCACGCACGCCGAGCTGTTCGACTAAGACACACCCAGCAACGCCTCGCACACCTCGCACAGGCGCTCAGCCAGACGCCGGCCCGGCGCCGACAGCTGGGCCCGCACGTGCAGTGCCACTTCCACATCAGGCACGGGGGCGAAGCCGGCCATGCCGTCGAGCAGGCGGTGGCCGGGCCCGACCAGCCGGCGCGGCAGCAGGCTGATGCCCAGGCCCTGTTCCACGGCGGCTTCCAGGCTGGCCAGGCTGGCGCTCACATAGGCCAGGCGCCAGCGCCGGCCGGCGGCATCCAGCGCATGCGTCATCTCGCTGCGGTACAGGCCGCCCTGCGGAAATACCACCAGGGGCAAGGGATCCATCCCGTGGCAGGGATGCCGCGCACTGTCTATCCAGGCCAGCGGTTCGGGCCAGCGTGCCATGCCGGGCGTGCTGCCGCTGCGCTGCTTGACGATGGCCAGGTCCAGCTCGCCGGCCTGCAGTTGCTGCCATATCGCCTGCGACAACCCGCTGGTCAGCTCCAGGCGCAACTGCGGCTGGCTGCGCGCCAGCGCGCCCAAGGCGGGCATCAAGGCATGGCCGGCAAAGTCCTCTGGTACGCCGATGCGCAGCACGGCTTCGGTGGCGCCAGCCAACTGCTCCACGGCCTCGTCCATGAGCGCGAGGATGCGTTGCGCATAGGCCAGCAGGCGCTCTCCTTCCAGCGTGCATTCCACATGGCGCCCGCTGCGGTCCAGCAGCGTGCAGCCCATTTGCTCCTCCAGCCTGCGGATCTGCTGGCTGACCGTGGACTGGGTCAGGTGCACGCCCTGCGCCGCGCGCGTGAAGCTGCCGGTTTCGGCCACGGCGCAGAAGCTGCGCAGCAGGGTGGGGTCTATGGAAGAGGGTTGCATGGGGCTTGGGCGAGTTTCAGTGGCTTTGTCACTGCCTGGCATTTGATCATTTAATTTTCCAATTGATGGGCCCCGTCCTAGACTGCGGCCTCAGCTCCCGATTGCCCAGCCATCCCCATGCAAGAACAAGAACACATCCGCCTGCTGCGCCATGCCGTGCAGCTGGCCCATGACAACCGCCTGCGGGGCGGCCGGCCCTTCGGCGCCCTGCTCGCGCGCGAGGGGCAGATCCTGTCCACGGGCGTCAACGAAATCGTGCAAAGCCATGATCCCAGCGCCCATGCCGAAATGCAGGCGCTGCGTGCAGGCACGCGCGCCCAGGCCAACCCCAGCCTGGCTGGCTGCACCATCTACGCCAGCGGCCACCCCTGCCCCATGTGCCTGGCGGCGCTGGTGATGGCCGGGGCCGAGCAGGTTTTCTTCGCCTTCGACAACGCGGACGCCCAGCCTTACGGCCTGTCCAGCGAAGGCGCCTACCAGCGGCTGCGCATGCCGCTGCAGCCGCCACCGCTGCCCCTGACGCGGCTGGACACGGGCATCACGGCGGCCCAGCTGTATGGCAACGCCCCCTGGGCCTGAAGCCATGTCGTCCATTGCGCCTGCACGCACCGAGGCGCCTGCCGCAGCGCACGCCATTCCAACGGCGCTGTGGCTGGCCACCGTGGTCCTGGTCACACTGAACCTGCGCCCGTTTCTCACGGCCATCGGCCCGCTGGGCCCGCAGATACAGTCCGCCACGGGCATGGATCTGTCCACGCTGTCCTGGCTGACGCTGCTGCCCATGGCGCTGATGGGGATCGGCGCCTGGCTGGCCCCGGCCGCGCTGCGGCACCTGGGTCCGCGCCGCGCCGTGGTCGGGTCCTTGGCGGTGATTGCGCTGGGCTGCGTGCTGCGCGTGGCGGGCTCCAGTGCGACCACCCTGCTGGCCACGGCCGCGCTGTGCGGCGCTGGCGTGGCCCTGGTGCAAGGCGTGCTGCCGGGCCTGATCAAGCGCCAGTCGCCCGCACGCATGGCACAGATGATGGGGCTGTACTCGGCCGCGCTCATGGGCGGCGGGGCGCTCGGTGCCCAGATTTCGCCGCTGGCCGTGCAATGGGGACTGGACTGGCGCTTTGCACTGGCGCTCTGGACTGCGCCCGCCCTGCTGGCATTGGCGCTGGCGCGGCATGCGCTGAGCACATTGCCGGGTCCGGCGCCCATGGCAGCCCATGCCTCGCAAGACACCGGATGGCTGCGCCGGCGCCCGCGCACCTGGATGCTGATGGCCTGCTTCGGCCTCATCAATGGCGGCTATGCGGCCATGGTGGCCTGGCTTGCGCCCTTCTACCAGACGCACGGCTGGAGCCCCGCGCAAAGCGGCGGCCTGGTCGCCCTGCTGTCGGTGGCCCAGGCCAGCGCCGCGCTGGGACTGCCCGTGCTGGCTGCGCGCCATGCCGACCGGCGGCCATGGCTGGGGTTCACGCTGCTGTGCCAGATCATCGGCCTGGCCGCGCTGGCCTGGTGGCCTGATGCAGCGCCGCTGCTCAACATCGTCATCCTCGGCATCGGCCTGGGTGGGTGCTTCGCCTTGATGATGGTGGTGGCGCTGGACCACCTTCCCCATCCCACCCAGGCCGGGGCGCTCAATGCCTTGATGCAGGGCGGCGGCTTTTTGATTGCGGCGCTGGCGCCCTATGTGATCGCCCGGCTGCACCAGTTCACGGGCGGATTCGGCGCCGGCTGGTTGGCCCAGATGGCCGCCGTGCTCGTGGTCTGCGTGCTGGTGTCCCGCCTGGCGCCGCAGCGCTACGCCCAGGCCATGCGGGCACCCGGCGACTGACCCGCTTCAGTGCGCCGTTGCCTGGAAGCCGGCCGACCAGCGCACGAAGGCCCAGATGCACCAGGCCAGGCCCAGCGCCACCAGGCCGCCGCCGATCCAGCCGATGTTCTGCATGCCCGCGTGCATGCTGACCTGGCTGCCCAGCAGCGCACCGCCGCCAATGCCGATGTTGAAGATGCCCGAGAACATGGACATGCCCACATCGGTGGCGTCGGCCGCCAGCTTGAGCACCTGGGACTGCATGGCCAGGGCAAAGCAGATCATGGCGACACCCCAGACCGAGCTCATCACGTAGAGCGATGCCTCATGGCCCGAGGCCGGCACCAGCATCAGCAGGCTGGCCGACAGCACGCCAATGGCGGCCAGCAGAAAGCCGCGCGGATGGCGCAGCCCCCACCAGCTGAACATCACGCTGCCCACGATGCCCATGCCGCCGTACAGCAGCAGCACGGCCGTGGTCACCTTGCCCTCGAAGCCCGCGATGTCCTGCACGAAGGGCTCGATATAGCTGTAGGCCGTGAACTGCCCGGTGATCACGACCACCAGCAGGATGTAGATGGACAGCAGCGCCGGGCGGCGCAGCAGCATGGGCACGCTGGCCAGGTTGCCCGCGTTCTCGCTGGGCAGGCGCGGCAGCAGCCGGGCCAGGGCCACCATGACGATGGCGGCCACCCCGCCCACGGCCAGGAACGTCGTGCGCCAGCCCAGCCATTCGCCCACGATGCGGCCCAGCGGAATGCCCAGCACCATGGCCATGGAGGTGCCGGTGGCCAGCAGGCTCAGCGCCACGGCCTTCCTGCCGGGCGGCGCCACGCGCACGGCCAGCGAGGCGGTGATGGACCAGAACACCGCGTGCGACAGCGCAATGCCGATGCGGCTGACCATGAGCGAGGCAAAGCTCCAGGCCACGCCCGACAGCACATGGCTGGCCACGAACAGCGCGAACACGCCCATCAGCAGCTTGCGCCGCTCCACATTGCGCGTGAGCAGCATGAAGGGCAGCGAGGCCAGGGCCACGATCCAGGCATAGATGGTCAGCATCAGCCCGACCTGCTCGGTGGGCATGCCAAAGCTCGCGCCAATGCTGCTGAGCAGGCCCACGGGCACGAACTCGGTGGTATTGAAGACGAAGGCGCCCAGCGCCAGCGCGATCACGCTGAGCCACGCCTGGGCGGCCGTGGGTGTGGATGACGCGGAAACGGAGCCGGCCGCAGCGGAGACGGAAGGGGGCATGGGGAACGTGGGGCCTTTTTTGTTGCAGCGCAATATTGTGCTGCGCCATGCGACCGCCTGATGTCAGCTGCCGCGCAGGCCCCAGTGCCGCCAGGGGGACTCAGGCCGGAGGCAGGTGGCAGACGGCCTCGATGTTGTGGCCGTCGGGGTCGAGCACGAAGGCCGCGTAATAGTCGTCGTGGTAGTGCGGTCGCAGGCCGGGCTCTCCATTGCAGCGCCCGCCTGCCGCCAGGGCCGCCGCATGGAAGTCATCGACCATGTGGCGGTTGTCCACGCGGAAGGCCACATGGATGGGCGGCTGGTTGGGCGTGCCCCCGCTGATCCAGAAATCGGGCTTGGGCGGCTCGCCGAAGCCCGCAGTGTCCGTATGGCCCGTGACTTCGGCAGAAAGCTCCATGAGGATTTCATAGCCCAGCGGCGCCAGGGCGCGTGCATAGAAATCCTTGCTGCGCTCGAAATCCGATACGAGGATTCCCGTGTGGTCGATCATGGCTGTGCTCCTGCCTGTTCATGACGGACACCAGCATGCCATGGAGACCGCTGCGGCACCAGTGGACTGGCGCAGGTGTTCAGTAAGCGACGGTGAAACGCTGGTGCAGGTGCAGGCCCTTGTCCAGCGCGTCGACCAGGGCCACGGCCAGGTCCGCTGCCGAAATCGTGCCGGGCTGGCCATCGGCCTGCATCAGCGGCTCATCCTTGCCCGTGCGGTATTGGCCTGTGCGTTCGCCATGGTCGCCCAGGTGCAGGGCAATGGGCGGGCTCAGCATCGTCCAGTCCAGGCCCTGCTCCTTTTGCAGATCGTTGAGGGCATCGCGGGCAGCCGAGGCGCCAGGCTTGATGGCGGCCGGGAACTCGGGCGTGTCCACCAATTGCTTGCCGGGTGCGATATAGAGGCTGCCTGCGCCGCCGACCACCAGGTAGCGCTTGATGCCGGCCGCCTTGGTGCCCGCCACGATGGCGCGCGAGCCGCGCATGAAGTCCTCATAGATGTCGGGATTGCCCCAGCCCGCGTTGTAGGCGCTGACCACGGCGTCCGCGCCCGCCACGGCGCGCTGCACGGCGGCGGCGTCCAGTACATCGGCCTGCACGGCCTGCAGCCGCGGCTGGGCCGCCAGCTTGGCGGGGTCGCGCACCAGGGCCACGACCTCATGGCCGCGCTGCAGCAGCTCCTTCAATACCGCCGAACCCACAAAGCCGGTTGCGCCAATCAATGCCACTTTCATCTTCGGTCCTTTATGGCGCCAGGGCGCCTGTTCACGATGGCATTGAGATTACGCCGTTCACAATGCATGCGGTAGACGGCAATTTTTACCAAGACCTTGAAGTGCAGCTTCACAATACAGCCCATGGATGACTACAAACGCATGGCTGTTTTCGCCGCCGTGGTGCAGCACGGCTCCATGAGCGCCGCCGCGCGTGCCCTGGGCATGAGCCCCTCGGCCGTGAGCCAGCAGGTGCGCCAGCTCGAACGCGATGGCGGCGTCACCCTGCTGCACCGCTCCACCCGGCAGATCGCGCTGACCGACACCGGCGAGCGCTACTACCAGCAGTGCGCCGCCATGGCCCAGGCCGCCAGCCAGGCGCGGGCCGAACTCGCGGCCGCGCGCGACGAGCCCGGCGGCGAGCTGCGCCTGTCAGCCACCGTGGGCTTTGCCCGCCACATCGCGCCGGCCCTGGGCCACTGGCTGGCCCGGCACCCCGCGCTGCGCCTGCACCTGGATGTGGACGACGCGCCCATCGACCTCATACAAAGCCGCATCGACCTGGCCTTGCGCTTCGGCCGGCTGGCCGATTCCGGCTGGGCCGCCCGGCGCCTGGGCGCCATGCGCAATTGGCTGTGCGCCTCGCCCGCATGGATACAGGCCCAGGGTGGCGGCGTGGCCTGGCGCCACCCAGCACCGCTGGCCAGCATGCGCTGGCTGGGCCTGGCGCGCGAGGGCCAGGGCCAGGCCCTGCGTGCCGAGGCGCGCCACCCTGACACGGGCGAGACCTACAGCCTGCAGGTGCTGCCGCATGTGGCCAGCAACAACCAGCTGTCCATCCAGCAGATGTGCGAGGCGGGCCTTGGCCTGGCCCTGCTGGGCAGCATGGACGTGGCCGACACGGTGGCCGAAGGCCGCCTGGTGCGCCTGCTGCCCGACTGGGACTTCGGCGGCCTGGACATCTGGGCCGTCACCCCGCAGCGCCAGGCCCAGCCCGCCAAGGTGCGCCAGGCCATCGCTGCCTTGCAGGCCTATCTGGCCCGGTTGCCGGGCGTGGTCGATGCGCCGGCCCCGGCCTGAGGATCATGGACAGCGCACGAAAAAAAGCCCGCACGGGGCGGGCATGAAAACGAAGGAAGGACGGGCTCTCAGTCGAGGGCTGTCTTCTGGCCGTTCTTGAACACGCTCAGCGTGTACGAGGGGTTCTTCATCTCGCCGTTCTTCTCGAAGGCGATCTTCGAGGTCACGCCAGAGTAGTCGGCCTTTTGCAGGAAGGGGATGTAGACCTTGGGGTCCCAGGAGTTGGCGCGCTTCATGGCGTCGGCCAGCATCATGGTGGCGTCATAGAAGTACGGGCTGTAGACCTGGAACTGGCCGGGGTACTTGGCGTCGTAGCGCTTTTTCCATTCCGTGCCGCCGGGCATCTTGGCCAGCGAAGCGCCGCCATCGGCGCAGATCACGTTGTCCAGCGGCTTGGCACCGGCCGCCACCTTGGCCAGCTCGGGCACGCACAGGCCGTCGCCGCCGAAGTACTTGGCATCGTTCAGGCCCAGCTGGGCCATCTGGCGCAGCATGGGGCCGGCCTGGCCGTACATGCCGCCGTAGAAGATGCCATCGGGCTTCTTGGCCTTGATCGAGGTCAGGATGGCCATGAAGTCCGTGGCCTTGTCGTTCGTGAACTCCGAGGCCACGACCTTCACGCCCAGCTTTTCCGCATCCTTCTTGAACACATTGGCCAGGCCCTGGCCATAGGCCGTGCGGTCATCGATGATGGCCACGGTCTTGAGCTTGAGCGTCTGCGCCGCGTACTTGGCCAGTGCCGCGCCCAGCGCGTTGTCATTGGCGATCACGCGGTAGGTGGTGTTCCAGCCGGGCTTGGTCAGGTCGGGGTTGGTGGCCGCGCCCGTGATCATGGGAATGCCGCAGTCCTGGAAGACCTTGGACGAGGGAATGGCCACGCCCGAGTTGAGGAAGGCCACGGCGCCGGCGACCTTGTCGTCGCACAGCTTCTGCGAAGCGGCCGTGCCCTGCTTGGGATCGGCCACATCGTCCTCGGCCACCAGCTGGAACTTGACCTTCTTGCCGGCGATCTCCATGCCCTTGGCATTGAGCTCGTCGATGGCCATGCGCACGCCGTTTTCGTTGTCCTTGCCGAAATTGGCCTGGGGACCGGACACCGGGCCGATGTGGCCGATGCGGATCACCTGCTCCTGGGCCATGGCCACGCCACCCATGCCGGCCACGACGGCCGCAATACACAACTTCCGGGACATCTTCATCGCGCACTCCTCAGTTGAAACAGGCCGTCACGTTATTCCCGTCATCGCGGCTTGGCAATGCCGCGTGACGGGGCCGCGACACTCGGCACCAACTCAGTGTTTACGAGCATCCGTCCCCACCCAAAGCTGTGCTGGGTGGCGCGCCGCAACCGGCGACGCAGGCGACGCTTGCAACTCAGGCCGCGCGGGCCTGGCCCAGCGCCTGCACCTGGGCCAGCTGGTCCAGGGCCGCCAGGCAGGCATGGGCCACCTCCACGCCCTTCTTCACGAAGTGGGCGCGGAAGAACTCCACATGGTCGCCGTGCTCGTGGAAGTCGCGCGGCGTGAGCACGGCCGAGAACACGGGCACCTCGGTGTCGAGCTGCACGCGCATCAGCCCGTCGATCACGGCCGAGGACACGAACTCATGGCGATAGATGCCGCCATTGACCACCAGAGCGCAGGCGACGATGGCGTCGAAGCGGCCAGTGTCGGCCAGCTTCTTGGCCAGCAGCGGGATCTCGAAGGCGCCGGGCACATTGAAGTGGCTGATGTTCTGCGCGGCCACGCCCTGGGCCTGCAGCTCGGCCGCCATGGAGTCGCGCGCCTGGTGCACGACATCGGTATGCCAGCTCGCGCAGATGACGGCCACGCGGCTGCGGCCCGCGACGGCCCTCCACGGCGTGCCCGAGGCCGTGCCGTGTGCGGAGAAATTCAAGGAGACAGGAGTCTGATTCATGGTGCTCTTTCAAGATGAGACAAATGAATCAGGGCGCGCGCCATGGCGCCGCATGGCGCGGCGCAGCCCATGGGAAAACCATGGGCATGGCGCCTGCCATGCAGGTGCTGCGCGATCTCTTTCATCCGGACTGTGACCGTCGGCTCTGGCATCTCACCAGATCTGCTGACCCCGGCCGGCCTTGCGGCTTGCCGGGCGCTCGCGGGCTCCTGGACACATGCCGAAAGACAGATCCAGATACCGCCGGTGGGGAATTTCGCCCCGCCCTGAGAACGCTGCTTTGCGGCGCACGGACTGCGCACCGCCAAAGACAGAGGCCATTCTAGCCGCGCCCGCAAGCCATTGCCGCGATCGGGGCGGCAGGCGCCCTTGCGCACCACGCCTGCGCAATTCATCTGGCAACACCTACAGAATATGGGCGAATTGCTATCAAAATAGAAGCTCCGCTGTCGCCCTTGTTGCCTTGCAAGGACGACCCAGGTCAACCAATACGGCCTGTCAAACGTCATAGGAAGAGATCCAGACAGGAAACACGCCTTTGCCCGGACCCCATACCATGCCCCGTTCCAACGCCCCCACCGCGCAGTCACACCAGCAGCGTGACCTGCGCCCCCTGCGCACGCTGCGCCTGCTGGCCGGCCTTGGCCTTGCCGCCCTGGTCACCGCCTGCGCCGTGCCGCCCGATGGCTACTCGGACATGGGCTCCGGCTACCCCAGCTATCCCAGCTATCCGACCTACCCCAGCTACCCCTCTGGCGGCGGCGTCATCTACCCCTCCTATCCCACGCAGCCCGCCTATCCCGACAACGGCTGGTACGAGCGCCAGCGCCTGCAGCGCGAGCGCGATCGCCTGCAGTACGAGCGCGAGCGCATTCAGCAGGAGCGCAACCGCGACGCCTGGCGCGACCGCCAGGAGCGCGAGCGTGAAATGCGCGAGCGCGACCGGGACCGTGACCGCCAGGCACAGGACCGCGACCGCCAGTTGCGCGAACGCATGCAGGAGCAGCAGCGCCGCGAAGCCGAGCGCCAGCAGCGGGACCGTGAGCGCGACCAGGGCCAGCAGCAACGCGATCGTGAACGCCAGCAACGCGACCGGGAACAGCAGCAGCGTGACCGCGAGCAGCAGCAACGCGCCATCGAGCGCATGCAGCGCGAAAGCCAGGGCGGCGGCAACCCCTACCCCACGCAGGATCCGCGCCACTGGCGTTGAACGGCTGACCAGCGGCATATCCAGCCCCCTGCGCTGCGCACCATAATCGGCAATGCACCACATCCCTGTGCCGTTTGTGATGGGAAAGGAAACCGCCATGCACCGCACCCAAGACCTTTGCCAGCGCCGGGCGCTGGCGGCGCTTGTACCGATGCTTGCAACGCTGGTGGTGGCACTCACCGCAGGCGCGGCCTCGGCCCAGGTCATCCGCTGCACGGACGCCAAGACCGGCCGCGTCACCTACACCAACAGCAGTTGCAAGGACGGCGAAAACCGCGTGCAGGTGCAGGAAGCCCCCAGCCCCGAAGAGCTGGAACGCGAGCGCGCGCAGTCCGCCGCCGCCATAGAGCGCAAGAACCAGCAACTGACGCGCGAAGAGGCCGAGCGCCGCGCGCGCGCCCAGCAGCAGGAGCGCGAGGCGCGCAGCCGGCGCGAGCGCGAGAACTCGGCCCAGCGCGACAGCGGCGACTCCCCTGCCTGCCAGCAGGCGCGCCGCCGTCTGGACACCATCCTGGCCGAGTCCAACCCTGATCCCGCCACCTGGGGCCCGCGCAGTCAGGCCGCCCAGCAGCAAATGGAAATGGCCTGCCTGGGCCCCAAGGCCTATGAGCAGCTGCAGCAATCGCGCGCATTGCAGCCCAATGCCATCAACCGGCCGTGGATCGTCGGGCGCCCCGTGCCGCCGCAGCCGCTGCCGCCTTCGGCGCCCATCTCGCACTGCAACGTGTTCCGCTGCTACGACACCAACGGCGGCATCCATCCGCGCTGATTCACGCGCGCAGGCCCTGCTCCACGGTGGGGTAGCGCAGGCGCAGGCCCAGCTCGGCCTTCAGGCGCTGGTTGCGCAGGCGGCGTGACTCCCCCATGAAGCTCAGCAGGCTGGCCGGCAGCTCGCGCTGTGCCTGCTCGCGCGTGATGCGCGCGGGGCGCGGCAGGCCGTAGAGATCGGCCGCAAAGTCGAAATAGTCCCCCATGCGCAGCTGCGTATCGTCGCTGGCGTGGTAGATGCGCTGCGGCCGACCGCGCCACAGCGCCCGCACGCAGGCGCGGGCCAGATCATCGGCATGGATGTGGTTGGTGTAGACATCCTCTGCGGCACACAGCAGGGGCGTGCCGCGCAGCAGGCGCCCGCGCGGCGTACCGTTTTCCCGGTCCGGCGCATAGATGCCCGGGATGCGCAAAATGCTGGCGCGCAGCCCGCCGCGCCCGGCAAAGCGCACGGCACGCTCGGCGTTCACGCGGCGCTGGGCACGCGCCGTGGCCGGTGCGGGCGGGCGGCTTTCGTCGATCCAGGCGCCCTCGCAGTTGCCATAGACGCCGGAGGTCGAACCATAGACCAGGCTCGCCGGCCGGCCGCGACGGCGCAGCACGCGCAGCAGGGCCGTGGTGCGCGGGTCCAGCCACCAGCCCTCTTGGCCAGCGGGCGGATTGGGTGGCGGCGCCAGGTGGACGACGCGCGTGGCCAGGCCGGCCAGACGGCGCAGCGTGGCAGGTGCGTCCAGATCGCCCAGCAGCGGCGTGATGCCGCGCCCGCGCAGATCCTGCAGGCGCTCGGCGCCACGCGTCAGGGCCAGCACGCGCGGGCCCCGTCGTGCGGCACCGGAGCGCGCTCCGGGCGCGCCCGCCAATGCACCAGCCACGCGCAGCCCCACGTCGCCACAGCCGACGATGAGCACGCGTTCGCGTCGAAAGCGCGCCGGCAGCGCGCCCAATGGGTTTTGGTTTGAGGGCAAAATCCTGGCCTGTTGCGAGGGCGGCCACCCGCGCGCCGCCGGTCGCGGCAGCGGCATGTCCGTCCGGGAAAGAAGATCGCCGGCGCGCTCCACGCGCCCGCCAGCGCCCCCGAGGATACCGAGAACATGACCGAGATAGCCAACGCTTCCCACGAAATCACCGTACAGCCCAGCGGCCGCGCCTTCGCCACGCAGGGCAGCGAGACCATCCTGGCCGCCGCCATCCGCGCCGGCGTGGGCCTGCCCTATGGCTGCAAGGACGGTGCCTGCGGTTCCTGCAAGTGCAAGAAGCTCAGTGGCGATGTCACCCATGGCCCGCATGCCGACAAGGCGCTGACCGCCCAGGAAGAGGCCGACGGCTATGTGCTCACCTGCTGCGCCCGGCCGGCCACCTCGGTGGTGCTGGAGTCCCGCCAGGTCACCGATGCCAGCGCCTTCCCCATCAAGAAAATGCCCGTGCGCGTGGCCACGCTGGAGAAGAAGTCGCACGACGTGATGCAGGTGCGCCTGCAACTGCCCGCCGCAGACAAGTTCCGCTACCACGCAGGCCAGTACGTGGAGTTCATCCTGCGCGACGGCGCCCGCCGCGCCTACTCCATGGCCACGGCCCCCCACTTGCAGGACACGGCACCGGGGCTGGAGCTGCACATCCGCCACATGCCGGGCGGCAAGTTCACCGACCATGTGTTCGGCGCCATGAAGGAAAAGGAAATCCTGCGCGTGGAAGGACCGTTCGGCAGCTTCTTCCTGCGCGAGGACAGCGACAAGCCCGTCATCCTGCTGGCCTCGGGCACGGGCTTCGCGCCCATCAAGGCGCTGCTGGAGCACATCCGCCACAAGGACATCCACCGCTCCGTCACCCTGTATTGGGGCGGCCGCCGCCCCGAAGACCTCTACATGGACGCCTGGGTGCGCGAACAGGCCGAAGCCATGCCGCAGCTGTGCTACGTGCCCGTGGTCTCGGATGCCCTGCCCGAAGACGCCTGGACCGGCCGCACGGGCTTCGTGCACCAGGCCGTGCTGGACGATTTTGCCGACCTCTCGGGCCACCAGGTCTATGCCTGCGGCGCGCCCATCGTTGTCGATTCCGCGCACCAGGCCTATGTGCACCAGCGTGGCCTGCCCGACGAAGAGTTCTACGCCGACGCATTCACCACGGAAGCCGACAAGGCAGCCTGAAGCCAGGACAGATCAATCAATACGCAGAAAAACTGCTCTGCATACCTGCGCGCAGCCAGGTGTCGCAATTTTTTTGCACAATAGCGCCCCTATGAACCGTAGAAACAGCCTTCTCTCGGTCATGGCGGCCGCTGCTGCCCTGGCCTCCCCGCTTGCCCTGGCGCAAGAGCCCATCCGCCTGATCGTGCCCTATGCGCCCGGCGGTCCGCTGGACATCACCTCGCGCGCGCTGGCCGAGCGGGTGCGTGACTCCCTGGGAGTGGTGATCATCGACAACAAGGCCGGCGCCGGCGGCAACATCGGCGCCGACGCCATTGCCCGCGCCACGCCGGACGGCATGACCATCGGCCTGGCCGCCACGGCCACCCATGCCGTCAATCCCTGGCTGTACGCCAAGATGCCCTATGACGCGGGCAAGGACTTCGCCGGCATCACCCAGATGGTGCGCGTGCCCAATGTGCTGGTGATGAACGCGGCCCGTGCCGAGCAGCTCAAGATCCACAGCGTGGCCGACCTGATCGCCTACGCCAAGGCCAACCCCGGCAAGCTCAACTACGGCAGCGGCGGCAACGGCAGCGCGGGCCACCTGGCCGGCGAAATGCTCAAGCAAAAGGCCGGCATCTTCGCGCTGCACGTGCCCTACCGCGGAGCCAACCCGGCCCAGCTGGCCCTGCTGTCGGGCGAGGTGGACTTCAACATCGACAACCTGGCCGCCGCTGCACCCAACATCCGCTCGGGCAAGCTCAAGGCGCTGGCCGTGACCACGCTGAACCCCACCACGCTGCTGCCCGGCGTGCCCGCACTGTCCAAGACCTTCCCCGGCTTTTCCATCGACACCTGGTGGGGCCTGGTGGCCCCGGCCGGCACGCCCAAGCCCGTGCTGGACAAGCTGAGTAAGGCCTTTGGCGATGCACTGGCCGCGCCCGAGACCAAGACCCGCTTCGAGACCCTGATGGCCGAGCCCGTGTCCTCCACGCCCGCCGAGTTCGACAGGTTCATGGCCGCCGAGCGCGCCAAGTATCAGCCCATCGTCAAGGCCTCCGGAGCGAAGGTGGACTGAGCCGATCCATCGCGTCCCGCCTGGCAAAAAGCCGCAGCCGCCCTCAGGGCGCTGCGGCTTTTTCATTCAGGCCACTGTCGGGATTCAGGCTTGTTGGAGATGCCAGCCAGGCTTGTGCGCCAGGCGGATGCCCTGCCCCGCCACGGCCTGCAGCTGCGCGGGTGTGACGCGCTCAGGCGCGATCTCGGCCAGCGGCACGAGCACGAAGGCGCGCTCGTGCATGCGCGGGTGCGGCACGCTCAGGCGCGGCAGCGCGATGCGCTCGTCGTCCCACAGTTCGATGTCCAGGTCCAGTGTGCGCGGCGCGTTGCGGTAGGGACGCTCACGACCGGCCGCCAGTTCGATGGCCTGCAGCGCATCGAGCAGCGCCAGCGGCTGCAGCGTGGTGTGCACGGCGGCCACGGCGTTCAGGTAGTCCGGGCCGCTGGAGTCGACGGGCGCCGTGCTGTAGAGGGAGGACACGGCCACAAGGCGCGTGCCCGGCAGGCCGCCAATGGCCTGCAGCGCCTGGGCCAGCGCCTGGCCCCGGTCGCCCAGATTGGCGCCCAGGCCAATGGCGACCCAGTGCCCCGGCTCAGTCATCCCCGCCCACGGCGCCATCACCACCGCCCTGTGGCTTGCGGCGACGGCGGCGGCGCTTCTTGGGCGCTGATCCTTCCTCACCCTCCACCTGGGGCAAGGCGGCAGCAGGTGCGTCGGCCTGCTGCGCTTCGCCAGCGCCGGCCTCCTCGCGCGCAGGGCGAGCCTTGGCCACGCGGTGCACCTTGGGCTCGGCGCTGCGCTGGCGGGCGCGCTGCTCGTCGCGGGCCTGGGCGATCAGGTCGTCGCGGCGCGCGTCGTCGGCGTTCTGGAATTCCTGCCACCAGCTGGCCAGGCTTTCATCGACCTCGCCGATGTCGGCGCGCAGGCGCATGAAGTCGAAGCCCGCGCGAAAGCGCGGCTGGGCCACCAGGCTGAACGGCGTGGCGCCCGTGCGCTTGTCGAAGCGCGGCTGCATGACCCAGATCTCGCGCATGTCGGCGGCCAGCTTGCCGCGGCCCGAGACATCGCCGATGCGCTGGTCGAACACTTCGTCGATGGATTCCTGCAGCGCGGGGAAGGGGTGCTGGCGCTGGTTCAGGCGTCGCTCCCAGCCGGTCTTGACGTCATGCCACAGCACGCAGGCCAGCAGGAAGCTGGGCGCCACGGGCTTGCCTTCCTCGACACGGCGGTCGGTGTCGGTCAGCGCGGCGCGCACAAAGGGCTGCTCCGCGCGCTCGACCACCACATCCAGCAGCGAGTAGATGCCGCGTGCCAGGCCCAGGCCACGCAACTGCTCCACCGAGGCCAGCGCGTGGCCGGTCTGCAGCAGCTTGAGCATTTCATCGAACAAGCGGCTTTGCGGCACATCGGCCAGCAAGGGCTCGCATTCCACCAGGGGCTTGGCGGTCTTGGGCTCGATCTTGAAGCCCTTGCCCGCCAGCTTGGCCGCGAAGCGCACGGCGCGGATGATGCGCACCGGGTCTTCGCGGTAGCGCGTGGCCGGGTCGCCGATCATGCGCAGCATGCGCTTCTTGGCGTCGTCGATGCCCTTGTGATAGTCCACCACGATCTGCGTGCGCGGGTCGTAGTACATGGCGTTGATGGTGAAGTCGCGGCGCGTGGCGTCCTGGTCCTGCGGGCCCCAGACGTTGTCGCGCAGCACGCGGCCGCTGGCGTCCACCGCATGGTGCATGCCGGCGAGCTGGGCCTTGCTGGTGCGCTCGTTGCCGCTCACGGCCTCGGCTGCGCTGTTGTCCAGGAAGGCGCGGAAGGTGGAGACTTCGATGACCTCGTTCTCGCGCCCGCGGCCATAGACCACGTGCACGATGCGAAAGCGCTTGCCGATGATGAAGGCGCGGCGGAACAGGCCCTTGACCTGCTCGGGCGTGGCATTGGTGGCCACGTCGAAGTCCTTGGGGCGCAGGCCCAGCAGCAGGTCGCGCACGGCGCCGCCGACGATGTAGGCCTCGTAGCCGGCGTCCTGCAGCGTCTCGACCACGTCGATGGCACGCCGGTCCACCAGGTTGGGGTCGATGCCGTGCACCTGCACGGGCACTTCCTGGCGCTTGCCGAAGGGGGACTTGCGGGCGCGGGGGGCAGCCGAGGTCTTGCCCAGCAGCTTGTCGATGATGTTCTTGATCATGGTGCTTCGCCAAACAGGTCCAGAATGCGCCAGCCACGTTCCTGGGCCAGGGCGCGCAGCCGTGCGTCGGGGTTGGTGGCCACGGGATGGTCCACGCGTTCGAGCAGGGGCACGTCGTTCCAGGAGTCGCTGTAGAAGAAGCTCTCCACGCCGCCCCAGTCCAGGCCACGCGCATCCAGCCACTGTTGCATGCGCCGGACCTTGCCGTCGCGCATGCTGGGCGTTCCACGGATCTCGCCCGTGAACCAGCCCTGGGCGTCGCGCTCCAGTTCCACGGCAATCAGCTCCTGCACGCCCAGTGCGGCGGCAATGGGGCGCGTCACGAACTCGTTGGTGGCCGTGACGATGATGATCTGGTCGCCCGCCTGCTGGTGCGTGCGCAGCAGCTCCAGCGCCTGGGGACGGATCGCGGGGGTGATCACCTCGCGCATGAAGCGCTCATGCGCCTCGCCGGCCTGTTGCGCGCCACGGCCGCAGAATGCCTCGGTGGCAAAGCGCACATAGTCGTGCACGTCGAGCGTGCCGGCCTGGTAGTGCGCGAAGAACTCGGCGTTGCGGCGGCCGAACTCGGCCGGATCGGTCCAGCCGATGCGCGTCGTGAACTCGCCCCACTCGTAGTCCGAATCGAGCGGCAGCAGCGTATGGTCCAGGTCGAACAACGCCAGCCGGGGCCGGAGTTGCTTCTGATCAGAGGTCATGCATATCCTAAAAAAATGGGTCCCGCGCTGCCCTTGCAACGCAGGCTCCGCCGGCTCCCGCAGTCCCTGCCCACACGAGAATGTGGGCTCATTCGGTTTCCAGCATCGTCTTGAGCAACGGGATGGTGATGGCGCGCTTGTTGCGAAGCGCAAAGCCGTCGAGCATGTCGAGCAGCTGCATCAGGCTGCCCAGGTCGCGTGAGAAGCGCTTGAGCATGTAGTCCATCACATCGTCGCCCAGAAAAACGCCACGGGCATCGGCCTCCTGGCGCAGCACCGCGCGGCGCGCGGTTTCATCGAGCAGTTGCAGCTGGAACACATGGCCCCAGCCCAGCCGCGTGCGCAGATCCTCGCGCAGCTTGAGGTCGGCCGGCGGCAGGGGGCCGGCTCCCAGCACCCAGCGCGGCGAGCCCGTGGCCGGGCTCGTCGCATTCACGAACCAGTTGAAGGCTCGCGCCTGCTGCAGCGGAGTGTAGATGTCCACGTCGTCCATCAGCACCGCCGCCCAGCGCTCGTCGAACGGCGGCGGGAACAGGGTGGATGCATCCATCCAGCCCACCATGGCGCCCTGCTCGCGCAGCGCCTCGCGCACGGCCTTGAGCAGGTGGGTCTTGCCCGAGCCCGACTCGCCCCAAAGATAGGTGGGCACCGGCGTGCGGGCGGTCTGCATGCGGCCGTCGCCCACCCAGTGGCGCAGATGATCGATCACTGCGGCATTGGGACCGACGAAAAAGCGCGACAGCGTCGGACTCGACGCCATGCTGATATCCAGAGCCAGCTGCTTCATCTGCGACATACGCGCAGCGCCCCCTTTCCTGTGTCCAGGCGGGTCCATGCGGCAAAAGCAGGCAGAGGAATCGGCAACGGCATTGGGTTGAGAGCAAAGACAGGCCCGCCTCGGCGCAGCGCTGCGGCAAGGCGGACAACGCCCGGGAGCTCCCGGGCGGACGAGGGATTTTAGTCTGCGCGGCGCCCGGCACGGCGGCAGCCGGCCCGCATGTGCAACGAAAGCCCCCTCGAAGCCCACTGGCGCGCGCGCCTGCCGGCGGCCGGCGCCGTAGAATCCCGGGGTTCCAGCCCGGCATCGGGCCTACCGCACCGTACCCATCCATGAGCTCTTCTGCCCCCTCCTCTACCCCGATTTCCTACAAAGACGCCGGCGTCGACATCGTCGCTGGCGATGCGCTGGTCGAGCGCATCAAGCCGCTGGCCAAGAAGACCATGCGCGAAGGCGTGATGGCCGGCATCGGAGGCTTCGGCGCGCTGTTCGAGGTGCCCAAGCGCTACAAGGAACCCGTGCTGGTCTCTGGCACCGATGGCGTGGGCACCAAGCTCAAGCTGGCCTTCGAGTGGAACATGCACGACACCGTGGGCATCGACCTGGTGGCCATGAGCGTCAACGACGTGCTGGTCCAGGGCGCCGAGCCCCTGTTCTTCCTCGACTATTTCGCCTGCGGCAAGCTGGACGTGGACACGGCCGCTGCCGTGGTCGGCGGCATTGCACGCGGCTGCGAGCTGTCGGGCTGCGCACTGATCGGCGGCGAAACCGCCGAAATGCCCGGCATGTACCCGGCCGGTGAATACGACTTGGCGGGCTTTGCCGTCGGCGCAGTCGAAAAATCCAAGATCCTCACGGGCCAGAGCGTGGCCGCAGGCGACGTGGTGCTGGGGCTGGCCTCGGCCGGCGTGCACTCCAATGGCTTCTCCCTGGTGCGCAAGTGCATCGAGCGCGCCGAAGCCCAGGGCAGCCTGCCCGAATCGCTGGACGGCAAGCCGTTCAAGCAGGCCATCATGGAACCCACGCGCCTGTACGTGAAGAACGTGCTGGCCGCACTGGAGCAGCATCCCATCAAGGCGCTGGCCCACATCACCGGCGGCGGCCTGCTGGAGAACATCCCCCGCGTGCTGCCCGAAGGCCTGGCCGCCCACCTGGATGCCGGCAGCTGGCCCCAGACCGAGCTGTTCGCCTGGCTGCAGAAGACGGCGGGCATCGACGCCGTGGAAATGAACCGCACCTTCAACAACGGCATCGGCATGGTCGTTGTCGTGCCCGCCGAAGCTGCCCAAGCCACGGCCGCCACGCTCAAGCAGCTGGGCGAGACGGTCTACACCATCGGACGCATCGCCGCACGCGGCGAGGGCGAGCCTGTCGAGGTCCGCTGACCACGGGCCCGCAGCGCATGACCCAGCACCTGCCCTCGCCCATCATCTCCCCGCAGCCCGCGCCCACGCGCGGCGTGACGCTTTCCAGCTATGTGCTGATGGCAGGCGCCCTGCTGCTGATCATGTGGCAGGGCCTGTTGCCGGGCATGCTCTGTGTCTGCGTGGGCTTTCTGGTCACGCGCGCCCTTGCCGGGCTGCTGGCACGTGCCCAGCCCAAGGCCCGGCGCGGCTCGCTGCCGCGCTGGACCCAATTGGTGGCAGCCACCATCGTCATTCTTGCGCCGCTGGCCCTGCTGAGCGGCGCGCTCTCGCATACACGCACCTACATCACCGACGCGCCGCAGCAGTACCGCGAGCTGCTCGACTATCTGGCCCACACGGTGCTGGAGCTGCGTGACAAGCTGCCCGCCGACATGGCCGACCAGTTGCCGGACGGCGCGCAGGAAATCCAGCACCTGCTGGCCAGCTACCTGGCGGCCAAGGCCGGCGCCCTGGCCCATGCGGGCCGCGCCTGGCTTACCGGCCTGCTGTACGCCTATGTGGGCCTGATCATCGGCGCGCTGGCCGCCGTGCGCCCCATCACCACGCGCCGCCCGCCCCTGGTGGCTGCGCTGCGCGAACGCATCCGGCTCATGGGGCTGGCCTTCCGCCAGATCGTGGCGGCGCAGTTCTGGATTGCGGCCTTCAACACCTTCCTGACGGCCATCTTCCTGCTGGGCGTGCTGCCGCACTGGAACCTGACCCTGCCCTACACGCCAGCGCTGATCACGCTGACCTTCATCGCGGGCCTGGTGCCCATCGTGGGCAACCTGCTGTGCAATGCGGTGATCACCATCGTGGGACTGTCGGTCTCCCCGGTGGCCGCCGCGGCCTGCCTGGGCTTTCTGATCCTGATCCACAAGGCCGAGTACGTGATCAACGCCAAGGTGGTGGGCCAGCGCACGCACATGGGCGTGTGGGAGCTGCTGGCCGTGATGTTCGTGGCCGAGTCGGTGTTCGGCCCCGCAGGCCTGGTGGCGGCGCCACTGTTCTACGCCTATCTCAAGAAAGAGCTGGAAGCCGTCCGGCTGGTCTGAGCAGCGCTCCGACCCTGGGGGCTGCCCCCGCTACAGCCCCCTGAGCCGCCGGATCACCTCGCGCACGGCCACGGCCTGCGTGCCCTGCTGGGAATGCAGGAAGCGCTCCAGGTCTTCGAGCGCACGCTCGGTCACTCCCCATTGCGCATAGGCCAGCCCCCGGTCCCGGAAGATCTCCGGCATGTCGGGCCGCAGCACGGCCAGCCGGTTGAGCACGGCCACCAGCAGCGGCCAGTCGCGCCGCGCGTGGTGGATCTCCTGCAGATTGCGGAGCATGCGCTCCAGGATGTCACGCGGCGATGCGCCCTGCAGGTACATGCCCAGCGGAGCCGCCTCCTCGGCGGACAGGCCGGCGTTCTGCCAGAAGGGCTCCAGCCGCTCGGCCAGGCTGTTGGCCGAGAAGGATTCACCGCTCAGCGGGTCCATCACCACCTGCCCCTGGGGCAGGCGCAGCTTGACCAGGAAATGCCCGGGAAAGCTCACGCCCTGTGCCGGCAGATCGATGGCCGCAGCCAGCTCCAGCCAGATCAGCGCCACACTGATGGGAATGCCGCGCCGCGTCTGCAGCACGTGGTGGATGTAGCTGTTGGCCGGGTCGTAGTAATCGTTGAGATTGCCGCCAAAGCCCAGCTCGCCATAGAAGAACTGGTTGAGCACGCGCAGGCGCTGCAGCGAATCGGTTTCGCCGGCCAGGCGCTGGAGCAGGCGCACCTGCAGCCGGTCCAGCTCGGCGCTGGCCGCCTGCAGGTCGAGATCGGGCACGGCATCCTGGGCGATGCTGATTGCCGCCTCCATCAACGGCAGGTGGTCATCGCTTTGCACCAGCGCTGCAAAGTATTGCAGGGCCGTTGGCGTGTCTTCGTAACTCCAGCTCATGATGCTTTGTATATTGCAGCGCCCAAGCCTGCAATTATGCGGGTTTGGGCGATGCCTCTCAGCGCCGCAGCAGTGCGCGCAGCTTGAGCCCCGCCGCCCACAGCGCACCGAAGTACAGCAGCACCGAGGCGGCCATCAGCGCGGCGAGCAGGCCCACACGCTGCCAGCCGTTGGCGCGCAGCGCGATCCAGTCGAAATGCTGGCTGCCCCAGGTCAGCAGCACGGCCAGCAGGCTGCTGGCCGCGACCACCTGCAAGCCCAGCCGGCCCCAGCCCGGCTTGGGACGGTAGACGCCCCGGCGCAGCAGACCCCAAAGCAGCCAGCCCGCATTGACCAGGGCCGCCAGGCCGATGGACAGCGCCAGGCCGGTATGCGCCATGAAGGGCACCAGGACCAGGTTGAGCAGCTGGGTGATGACCAGCACCACGATGGCGATCTTGACGGGCGTGCGGATGTCCTGGCTGGCGTAGTAGCCTGGCGCCAGCACCTTGATGGCCACCAGGCCCACCAGGCCGGCGCCGTAGCCGACCAACGCCAGGGCGATCTGGCCCACGTCGCTGTCCTGCAGCGCACCGCGGTGGAACAGCGTGGCCACCAGCGGCTCGGCAAAAGTGAGCAGGCCCACGGCGCACGGCACGGACAGCAGCACCACCAGGCGCAGCCCCCAGTCCAGCATGGCCGAGTAGCGCTCCGAGTCGTCGGCCGCCTTGGCAGCGGCCAGCTGGGGGGTGAGCACCACGCCCAGCGCCACGCCCAGCAGCGCCGTCGGAAACTCCATGAGCCGGTCGGCATAGAACAGCCACGTCACGCTGCCCGGTTGCAGATAGGAGGCGATCTGGGTGTTGATCATCAGCGAGACCTGGGCCACGCCCACGCCCAGCAGGGCCGGCGCCATCAGCTTGAGGATGCGGCGCACGCCGGCCTCGGCCCAGGCTTGGCGCAGCGCAGCTGGCGAAAAGCCGATGCGCGGCAGCAGGCCCAGGCGCGCCAGCGCAGGCAGTTGCACCGCCAGCTGCAGCACGCCGCCCAGCATCACGCCACCGGCCATGGCATAGATCGGCTCGATGCCACGCGCCTGCAGCCAGGGCGCGCCCCAGAAGGCGGCGGCGATCATGGCCAGGTTCAGCAGCACCGGCGTGGCGGCCGAGACGGCAAAGCGACGCCAGGTATTGAGCACGCCGGCAGACAGCGCCACCAGCGACATGAAGCCGATGTAGGGGAACATCCAGCGTGTCATCAGCACGGCGGCGTCATAGCCCTCGGGCGACTGGCGCAGGCCGCTGGCCAGCAGCCAGACCAGCAGCGGCGCGCCGACCACGCCCAGCACGCAGGTCACCAGCAGCACCCAGAACAGCAGCGTGGCCACGTGCGAGATCAGCGTGCGCGTGGCCTCGTCCCCCTCCTTGGCCTTGCTGGCGGCCAGCACCGGCACGAAGGCCTGGCTGAAGGCCCCCTCGGCGAACAGCCGCCGAAAGAGATTGGGAATCCTGAAGGCGACATTGAACGCATCGGTCAGCGCATTGGCTCCGAACATGGAGGCCATGAGCAGATCGCGCACCAGCCCGGTGATACGGGAGGCCAGCGTCAGCAGGGAAACGGTGGAGGCGGCTTTGAACAGTGACACCGTGGGGAGTGTATGCGCTGGCATGCCCCGCCGGCCGGCGCTCCAGGCGGGCCTGGCCGCTCTTGCACTCCGTTGCAACAGGCCGGCCCGTGCGGCCTGGGCCCTCAAGGCCCTGTCCGGGCTGCGTGCTATAATCCCGCGCTTCGCCGACAACATCCTCAGACACTAGGAATACATATCATGGCATCCAAGCCCGCAAAGAAGAACCCCCGTCTCGCCTCCGGCCGCAAGCGCGTCCGCCAGGACACCAAGCTCAACGCAGCCAACACCTCGCTGCGTTCCAAGTACCGCACCGCCGTCAAGAAGGTCGAAAAGGCCGTTCTGACTGGCGACAAGGCCAAGGCAACCGAACTGTTTGCCGCAGCCCAATCCGTTCTGGACACGATCGCCGACAAGGGCATCTTCCACAAGAACAAGGCCGCTCGCGACAAGAGCCGCCTGTCCGCCAAGGTCAAGGCCCTGGCCGCCGCCTAATCCAATTAGGCAACCGCACGGATGGCTCCGGCCATCTGCCGTTTGTAACGGGTGCGCTGTCAGCGAACGAGAAAACCGCCTTCGGGCGGTTTTTTTGTGCCTGAACGATGCTCCTGCATCCGCATGACCCACCAAAAAAGCCCCACCCTCCGGAGCACGGGCGAAAAAAAACGCACCCCAGGCGCGCTTCACATCGGACGGGAACGACCCGCAAAAAAAGAAGCCGGCCTCAGCGGGCCGGCTCGTCCGGTATCAGGCAGGCCTCGGCAACCTGCAGGTTGTTGTCCTTGGCGAAGTTCAGGCAGAAATCCCAGGCCATGGGCTCGTAGTCGCGCAGGTCGCGGTGCACGACCACGCACTTGACGCCATTGAGCGTTGTGGGAACACACCAGGGCGAGTAGCTCAGGTGGCTGCCGCGCTGGGCACCACCGGGACGAAACTGGCTCATGACGCCTGCCAGCCGCTCGGCCCAGTCGCTGGGCCGGAAAGTCTTGCCTTCGTGGGTGATGCCCTGGATGAACAGTTCTTTGCTGGAGGGAGAGACCATCAGGATGCACGCCAAAATACGACTTGCGCAACAAGGAACAACACAGGCGACCTGCCAAGGGGCACGGCGCCCTGCCACATCCTGCTTGCGCAAGTCCTTCAAAAAAGTCAGAGCCTACAGGCAGGATCGCTGCCAGCAGGCCAAGCCGGCATTTTATCTCTTATATAAGAGCTGAGGCCTTGTTGCAGCGCACTACCCAAGTGTGGCGTAGGTTCATTGCATGGCTGTGATGCGCAAACCGCAACGGTAGGCCATCGCGCGGCCCCTAGAATCGGGCTTCGCTGTTTTTCAGGCATCTGCGGCGGCAACGCCCGGATGCCGTTTACTTTCCAGCTCAGGAGATTTTTGCAATGACCGCTTTCATTGAGGCTGCCTCGCCCCACGTGATGAACACCTATGGCCGCGTACCGATCGCTCTGGAGCGAGGCCAGGGCTGCCGCGTGTGGGACGTCAACGGCAAGCAGTACCTCGATGCGCTGGGCGGCATTGCAGTGAACACGCTGGGCCACAACCACCCCAAGCTGGTGCCTGCGCTGCAGGACCAGGTGGCCAAGCTCATCCACACCTCCAACTACTACCACGTGCCCGGCCAGGAAACGCTGGCCCAGCTGCTGACCGAGCGCGCGAAGATGACCAACGTCTTCTTCTGCAGCACGGGCCTGGAGGCCAACGAGGCCGCCATCAAGATCGCGCGCAAGTACGGCGTGGACAAGGGCATCGCCAAGCCGGTGATCGTGGTCTACGAGCATGCCTTCCACGGCCGCTCCATCGCCACCATGACGGCCACGGGCAACCCCAAGGTGCGCGACGGCTTCGGCCCGCTGCTCGACGGTTTCCTGCGCGTGCCGGTGAACGACTACGAGGCGCTCCAGAAGGCCACGGCCGGCAACCCCGACGTGGTGGCCGTGATGATGGAGCCCATCCAGGGCGAAGGCGGCCTGCACCCCATGCGCATCGAGTACATGCAGCAGGTGCGCGCACTGTGCGATGCCAACGGCTGGCTGATGATGTTCGACGAAGTCCAGGCCGGCATGGGCCGCACGGGCAAGTGGTTCGCCCACCAGTGGGCCGGCATCATCCCCGACGTGATGACCCTGGCCAAGGGCCTGGGCTCGGGCGTGCCCATCGGCGCCGTCGTGGCCCATGGCAAGGCGGCCTCCGTGCTGCAGCCGGGCAACCATGGCTCCACCTTCGGCGGCAATCCGCTGGCCATGCGTGCGGGCATCGAAACCATCCGCATCATGGAAGAGGACGGCCTGCTGGCCCACACCACCAAGGTGGGCGACCACCTGAAGGCCACGCTGCAAAAGGAACTGGCCGACGTCAAGGGCGTGGTCGATGTGCGCGGCCAGGGCCTGATCATCGGCATCGAGCTGAACAAGCCCTGCGGCGCCCTGCTGGGCCGTGGTGCCGAAGCCGGCCTGCTGTTCAGCGTGACCGCCGACACCGTGGTGCGCCTGGTGCCGCCGCTGATCATGACCGAGGCCGAAGCCGACGAAGTGGTCGCCAAGCTCAAGCCCCTGATCGTGCAATTCCTGTCCGAATGAGTACCTGCCTATGACTGCCATCAAGCACTATCTGCAGTTTTCCGACTTCACGGCCGACGAGTACGCCTATGTGCTCGAACGCGCGGCCCTGATCAAGAAGAAGTTCAAGGGCTACGAAAAGCACCACACGCTCAGCGACCGCACGCTGGCCATGATCTTCGAGAAGGCCAGCACGCGCACCCGCGTGAGCTTCGAGGCGGGCATGTACCAGCTCGGCGGCTCGGTGGTCCACCTGACCACGGGCGACAGCCAGCTGGGCCGCGCCGAGCCCATCGAGGACAGCGCACGCGTCATCAGCCGCATGACCGACCTGGTGATGATCCGAACCTACGGCCAGGACAAGATCGTGCGCTTTGCCGAATACTCGCGCGTGCCCGTCATCAACGGCCTGACCAACGAGTTCCACCCCTGCCAGATCCTGGCCGACATCTTCACCTTCATCGAGCACCGCGGCTCGATCCAGGGCAAGACCGTCGCCTGGGTCGGCGACGGCAACAACATGGCCAACACCTGGCTGCAGGCGGCCGACCTGCTGGGCTTCACCGTCCACGTCAGCACGCCGGGCGGCTACGAGGTGGAGGAGAAGCTGGCCTTTGGCGGCAAGACCCCGCGCGAGGGCTGCTACAAGGTCTTCAAGGACCCGCTGGACGCCTGCAAGGGCGCCGACCTGGTGACCACCGACGTGTGGACCAGCATGGGCTACGAGGCCGAGAACGAAGCCCGCAAGAAGGCCTTTGCCGACTGGTGCGTGGACGCCGAAATGATGGCCGCGGCACGTGGCGATGCCCTGTTCATGCACTGCCTGCCCGCCCATCGCGGCGAGGAAGTGGAGGCCGAGGTCATCGACGGGCCGCAGTCCGTGGTCTGGGATGAGGCGGAGAACCGGATGCACGTGCAAAAGGCACTCATGGAATACCTGCTGCTGGGCCGCCAGCCGAACTGACAACGCAGCCCGCTCAAAAAAGAATGCCTGCAGGCTTTGCGCCTGCAGGCATTCTTTTTTTCCTGGCGGAAGTTCGGGCCGTGGCCTTACGGCCCCCGCTTGTCCGGTGCGCAACTGTCCCCGCCGCAGGCACTGCAGCCGCCACAGCCGCCCGCATCCTTGGGCGCCAGTGCCGGATGCATCTGCCCGGCCTTCTGGCGCCAGCGCGCGGGCAGATAGCGCCAGACCAGAGACACGCCGGCCAGGGCCACTATCAGACCCACGATGATGTTTTGCCACATGGTCCGTGCTCCTTTCAGCCCGCGCCCAATGCGATGGCCACGCGGTAGGTGATGAAGCTGGCAAGGTAGGCCAGCGCGAACAGATAGCCGGTCATCAACAGCGGATAGCGCCAGCCGTTGGTCTCGCGCCGCACGGCGGCCAGCGTGGAGATGCACTGGGGCGCGAACACGAACCAGGCCAGCAGCGACAGCGCCGTGGCCATAGACCAGGTGTGGGCGATCAGCGGGCCCAGTTGCTCGGCCATAGCCTCGTCGCTGGCGGCGGACAGGGCATAGACCGTGCCCATGGCGCTGACGGCCACTTCGCGCGCGGCCATGCCCGGCACCAGGGCGATGGCGATCTGCCAGTTGAAGCCGATCGGCGCCAGCACCACCTCCAGCCAGCCGCCGATGCGGCCTGCAAAGCTGTAGCGGATGGCCGCTTCGGTGACGCCATCGGGCGGCGCCGGGTAGCTGGCCAGGAACCACAGCACGATGCTCACGGTCAGGATGATGCCGCCCACGCGGCGCAGGAAGATCATGGCGCGCTCGTACAGGCCCAGGGCCAGGCTGCGCGGGCTGGGCCAGCGGTAGGAGGGCAGTTCCATCAGCAGTGGCGTGGGTCCGGCGCTGCGGCCGGCCAACTTGGCCACGCCGGCCACGGCCATGGCGCTGGCGATGCCGGCCACGTACAGCGCGAACAGCACCAGGCCCTGCAGGTTGAAGATGCCGCCCACAGTGCGCTCGGGAATGAAGGCGCTGATCAGCAGCGCATAGACCGGCAGGCGCGCCGAGCAGGTCATCAGCGGCGCGATCATGATGGTCACCAGGCGGTCGCGCCAGCTGGTGATGGAGCGCGTGGCCATGATGCCGGGCACGGCGCAGGCGAAGCTGGACAGCAGCGGAATGAAGGAGCGGCCCGACAGGCCGACCTTGCCCATGATGCGGTCCAGCATGAAGGCGGCACGCGGCAGGTAGCCCGAGTCTTCGAGAGCAAGGATGAACAGGAACAGGATCAGGATCTGCGGCAGGAAGACCAGCACGGCGCCGGTGCCCGCGATCACGCCGTCGGCCAGCAGGCTGCGCAGCGCGCCTTCGGGCATGTGCTCGTTGACCAGGGCCGAGACGGCCGAGACGCCGCCCTCGATGCCGTCCATCAGCGGCTGCGCCCAGCTGAACACGGCCTGGAACATCAGGAACAGCGTGGCCGCCAGCAGCAGCATGCCCCACAGCGGGTGCAGCACCACGGCGTCGATGCGGTCGTCGCGCCGGGTGTCCACCACGGGCTCCTTGACGCAGTCGGCCATGATGCGGGCCACCTGCTGGTGCAGGGCCAGCACCTGCTCGCGCGCATCGTCCGGGCGGGCCGGGGCCTGCTGCTGCGGCGCCGCCAGGGCGCGGGCTTCGGGGCCGTCCAGCCATTGCAGCAGTTCGCGCGCGCCGTCCTGGCGCACGCCCACCGTGGACAGCACGGGCATGCCCAGGGCGCGTGACAGCGCCTCGCGGTCGATATCGATGCCCTGGCGCCTAGCCATGTCGCTCATGTTGAGCACCAGCAGCATGGGCAGGCCCAGGCGCTGGGCTTCCAGCACCAGGCGCAGGTTCAGGCGCAGGTGGGTGGCGTCGGTGACGCAGACCAGCAGTTCGGGCGGCGCCTCGCGCGCATGGCGACCCGAGACGATGTCGCGCGTGATGCGCTCATCCTCGCTGTGCGCATGCAGGCTGTAGGTGCCCGGCAGGTCCAGCACGCGCACACGCCGGCCGCTGGCCGTGCTCAGCCAGCCTTCCTTGCGCTCCACGGTCACGCCCGCGTAGTTGGCCACCTTCTGGCGTGCGCCGGTCAGCAGGTTGAACAAGGCTGTCTTGCCGCAGTTGGGGTTGCCCAGCAAGGCCAGGCGCAGTGCGGAATCACCGCTGCCGCCGCCACCCTGGGCAGGCTGCAGCGGCTGGATGAGCTTGGGAGAGGACGACGCGCTCATGCCACCGCCTCCGGCGCCACGCGCACCAGGGCCGCCTCATGGCGGCGCAGCGCGAACGTGGCCTGGCCTACGCGCACGGCCAGCGGGTCGTCGCCCGGAAAGCCTGCGGCCAGGATGCGAACGGGCTCGCCCGGCAGGAAACCGATTTCCATGAGGCGCAGCAGCAGTTCCTGCTCGGCCGTGTCGCGCGCCGCATGGAGTTCGACCACGCGCGCCGGAACCTGGCGCGGCAGCGCATCCAGGGTGATGGCCGCAGCCGTGGCCGGGCTTGGAGAGCTGGGAGGCGCGGACAGCGCGGACGGAGCCGTGGCGTCCGTCCCGGGATTCATCGAATGCATGGCGTGTTGTATCAACTGATTTTTATTCTCATTTTGATTTTGATCGAATCCCCGTGGGAAGCCCGCGCATGGTATCGGAGTAAGAGGCAGGGTCTTGCCAAAGGGCCGTCATGGTTTTTGGCCGGTTCCAGGCGCCCCGCACGCGTGCGCGCGACAATCGCGCTCCCACGATCCGCACCTGCACCTGCTTGCCCACGCCATGACCCATCCCTGCCTGAGCTGCGGCGCCTGCTGCGCATCGTTTCGCGTGGACTTTTCCGTGCACGAGTCGCAGGAGCATGGCGGCCGCGTGCCGGCCGGGCTGATCGAGGAAGTCACCGACTACACCTGCCGCATGCGCGGCACGGACTGGTCGCGCCCGCGCTGCGCAGCGCTGGTGGGCAAGGTGGGCGAGAAGGCCCATTGCGGCATCTACGAGTGGCGGCCCTCTCCTTGCCGCGAATTTGCGGCCGGCAGCGATGCCTGCAACCGCGTGCGCGTGCGCCATGGCATGCAGGCACTGGACAGCGGCCTGCTGTAGCAACCAGTCAGGCGCAGCCGGCCGCCAACAGCCGCCACCACCAGCCGTTATTCCACGGGCAGCCCCGCCAACTGCCCCTTGAACTCCTGCAGCGAGAAATGCGTGTGCACCTGGCGCACGCCGGGCAGCCGGTGCAGGCGGGTGAGCAGCAGATCGGAATAGGCATCGAGATCGCGCGCCACGACGACCAGCAGGAAGTCCTCCGGCCCCGAGATGCCGTGGAACATCACGACCTCGGGAATGGCGCAGACCGCTTCCTGGAAGTGGCGCGATGACTCCTCGTTCTGATGGTCTATGCCCACCATCACGAAGGCCAGCACGCCAAAGCCGATGGCGCGCCGGCTCAGCGCGGCGTGGTAGCCGGTGATCACGCCCTCATCTTCCAGCCGCTTGATGCGCCGCCACGACGGCGATTGCGACAAGTGCACGCGTTGCGCCAATTCGCCCGAGGTCAGCCGCGCGTTGTCCTGCAAGGCGCGGATCAGCAGCCGGTCCGTTCTGTCGATCTCGATTGACATAAACCACCTATGAATTCATGTTTCACAGAATAACTTATCCAAGATCAAGCGCATTTAGGGATAACTACTAAACGCCCTGCGAAGGCCGTAACTAGCATCCGCCTCCGAAGCCCCCCACAGCAACGGAGACAACAACCCATGCCAGCCTTCGAAGACATCGTCCAGCGCGAAGCCGGACTCCAACAGCAGCTGTCCGCCGGACAGATGACCATGATCGCCATCGGCGGTGCCGTCGGCACCGGCCTGTTCCTGGGCAGCGGCTTTGCCATCGGCTTCGCCGGGCCCAGCGTGCTGATCAGCTATGCCATCGGCGCGGTGATCTCGCTGCTGCTGATGGGCTGCCTGGCCGAGATGACGGTGGCCCATCCGACCTCGGGCTCGTTCGGCGCCTATGCCGAGCACTACATCGCCCCCTGGGCCGGCTTCGTGGTGCGCTATGCCTACTGGGCCTGCGTGGTGCTGGCCGTGGGCACCGAGGTGACGGCCGTGGGCCTGTACATGGGCTACTGGTTCCCCGAGGTGCCGCGCTGGGCCTGGGTGGTGATCTTCTCGGGCGCGCTGATCGGCGTGAACATGATGAGCGTCAAGGCCTTCGGCGCCGTGGAGTACAGCTTCTCCATGATCAAGATCATCGCCATCGTGGCCTTCATCGTGGTCGGCGCCTGGGTGGTGTTCGGCACCCGCCCGGCCGGCGTGGGCTTTGCCAACTACGTCAACAACGGCGGCTTCTTCCCCAACGGCCTGTGGGGCACCTGGGTGGGCGTGATCATCGCCATCTTCAGCTACCTGAGCATCGAGATGATCGCCGTGGCCGCCGGCGAGGCCAAGGACCCGCAGCGCGCCGTCACCAGCGCCTTCCGCTCCACCATGGTGCGCCTGGTGGTGTTCTACCTGGCCACGATCGCGCTGATGCTGGCCATCGTGCCGTGGTCGGCCGCCGGCAAGGACGGCAGCCCCTTCGTGAAGGTGATGGAGATCATCGGCCTGCCCGGCGCGGCCAGCGTGGTCAATTTCGTGGTGCTGGTGGCTGCCCTGTCGGCCATGAACAGCCAGCTGTACATCACCACCCGCATGATGTTCAGCCTCTCGCGCGCCGGCCATGCGCCCGCCGTGCTGGGCCGCGTGAACTCGCGCGGCGTGCCGCTGCCGGCGCTGCTGCTGTCCTGCCTGGGCATTGCCGTGGCCACGCTGTTCAACATCGTCAACCCCGAGCAGTCCTTCATGCTGATGATGGCCGTGGCCATGTTCGGCGCCATGTTCACGTGGTTCATGATTTTCGTGACCCACCTGTTCTTCCGCATCCACTGGGTGCGCCAGGGCAACAAGCCGCTGGCCTTTCGCATGTGGGGCTTTCCGGTGCTGACGCTGCTGGGCGCGGCACTGATGCTGGCCGCCCTGGTGTCCACGCTGTTCACCGACGTGTTCCGCCTGACCGTGCTCACCGGCCTGCCCTTCCTGCTGCTGCTGGGCGCCATCTACGCCATCTGGTACCGCAAGCCGGCCGGCCAGCCCGCCCCTCAGACCCAAACCTCAGCCCAAGCCCAAGCGCAAGCCCAGGTTCCCGCCCGGTGACATCCGGCCTCCCGTTTTTCTCCCTCCCCTAGAAACATGACGACTCTTGCCCCCCTCGATACCGCCCGCGCCTCGATGTTCAGCCACGTCCCGCCCTACCCCGGAGATCCCATCCTGTCGCTGATGGAAGCCTTTCAGCAGGACCCACGCGCCGACAAGGTCAGCCTGAGCATCGGCCTGTATTTCGACGAGGCCGGCCGCCTGCCCGTGCTGGACTCCGTGCGCCAGGCTGGCGATGCCCTGGCCCGCGAGCAAAGCCCCAGCGGCTACCTGCCCATTGAAGGCATAGCCCCCTACCGCCAGCTGGTGCAGAACCTGGTGTTCGGCGCTGAGCACGAGGCCGTGCGCGCGCAGCGCATCGCCACCGTGCAGACCCTGGGCGGCTCGGGCGCGCTCAAGCTGGGCGCGGACTTCATCAAGCACTATTTCCCCGACGCCGAGGTCTGGCTCAGCGATCCCACCTGGGACAACCATCTGGCCATCTTCCAGGGCGCGGGCCTGCGCACCCACAGCTACCCCTACTACGACGCGGCCACGGGCAGCCTGCGCTTCGACGCCATGCTGCAGACACTGCGCGAACTGCCCTCGGGCAGCGTGGTGCTGCTGCATGCCAGCTGCCACAACCCCACGGGCGTGGACCTGTCGCGCGAGCAGTGGCAGCAACTGATCCCCGTGATCGTGGAGCGCGGCCTGATCCCCTTCGTGGACATGGCCTACCAGGGCTTTGGCGATGGGCTCGATGAAGACGCGTGGTCCGTGCGCGCGCTGGCCGATGCGGGCGCCCAGGCCTTTGTGGCCAATTCGTTTTCCAAGAACTTCTCGCTGTATGGCGAACGCGTGGGCGGCCTCAGCGTGGTCTGCAGCGACGCGGCCACGGCCGGCAATGTGCTGGGCCAGCTCAAGGCCACGGTGCGCAGCAACTATTCCTCGCCCCCCACCCGTGGCGCGCGCCTGGTGCAGCAGGTGCTGGCGTCGCCCGAGCTGAGCGCCCAATGGGCGCAGGAGCTGGCGCAGATGCGCGGCCGCATCAAGGACATGCGCGCCCAGCTGCACGGCGCGCTGCATGAACGCTTTGGCGAGCGGCGCGACTTCGGCTTCCTGCTGACCCAGCGCGGCATGTTCAGCTACACCGGCATCAGCGAGCCCCAGGTCCACCGCCTGCGCGACGAGCACGGCGTGTACCTGATCCGCTCGGGCCGCATGTGCATGTCGGGCCTGTCGGGCGCCAACGTGCAGTACGTGGCCGACGCCATTGCCACGGTGCTGGAGGCACCGCAATGAGCGGCTGCCCCGTCCATGGCGGCCTGACCGAGCGCATCGTCGCCGAGGAAAAGGCGCAGCTGGATTTCAGCCAGTCCATGAGCTATGGCGACTATCTGCAGCTGGACGCCATCCTGGGCGCCCAGCAACTGCTGTCGCCCACGCATGACGAGCTGCTGTTCATCATCCAGCACCAGACCAGCGAGCTGTGGATGAAGCTGATGCTGCACGAGCTGGGCGCGGCCACGGCCGCCGTGGCGGCCGACCGCCATGCAGATGCCTTCAAGATGCTGGCCCGCGTGAGCCGCATCATGGAGCAGCTGGTGGGCGCCTGGTCCGTGCTGGCCACCATGACGCCTACCGAGTACACGGCCATGCGCCCGTATCTCGCCAGCTCCAGCGGCTTCCAGAGCTACCAGTATCGCTGCATCGAGTTCGCGCTGGGCAACAAGAACGCCGCCATGCTCCAGCCCCATGCCCACCGCCCGGACCTGCTGGCCCGGGTGGATGCCGCATGGCGCGCACCTTCCCTGTACGACGAGGCCCTGCGCCTGCTGGCACGCCAGGGCCTGGCCATTCCTGCCGGGCACCTGGCGCGCGACTGGACCCAGCCCTACACGGCCAGCCCCGAGGTCGAGGCCGCCTGGGCCCAGGTCTACCGCGACCCGCAGTCGCACTGGGACCTGTACCAGCTCGGGGAAAAGCTGGCCGACATCGAGGACGCCTTCCGCCTGTGGCGCTTTCGCCATGTGACCACGGTGGAGCGCGTCATCGGCTTCAAGCGCGGCACGGGCGGCACCGGCGGCGTCAGCTACCTGCGCAAGATGCTGGACGTGGTGCTGTTCCCCGAAATCTGGTCTGTGAGAACGAAACTGTGACCCCTGAGCGGCTTTGCCGCTTCCCCCGCTCTCGCTGCGCGGGCGCGGGACGACACCATCGCTGCGGGACGGCCCTTGCTCGGCGTCCGCCGATGGGCCGCGCCCAATTTCCGACGCAAGAACACCATGCCTTCGCATGTAGTCAAAACACAAGGAAATCCATGAAGCAAATCATCGACGTGGGACTGCCGCCGCTCAAGCAGCCCTTCTCCTGGGCCGTCAAGGCCAGCGGCCAGATGCTGTTCACGGCCCACGGCCCCGTGCGGCCCGACGGCAGCATCGACACTGGCCCCATCGAACAGCAGGCGCGCCTGACCTTCACCAACCTGAGCAACGCGCTGCAGGCCGCAGGCGGCACGCTGGCGCATGTGACCCAGGTGCTGATCTACATGACCGACGTGGCCGACATGCCGGCCATCGACGCCGTGTACCGCGAGTTCTTCGAGGCGCCCTACCCCAACCGCTCCAGCATGGGGATTTCGGCGCTGGTGGTGCCGGGGATGAAGCTGGAGATCGTGGCCTACGCCATGCTCCCGTAGAGGATGTGACGGACATGCCGGCGCCCCGCAATTGCGTTCAATACAGGGGCGGCGTGCGGGACGAGACTGCGGGCCTTGTGCAGTCCTGCGTCCGCGCGAAATCTCATGTCCTCCTCGCTGCTCGCCATGGGCGTCTTCACCCTCGTCGGCGCCATCACGCCCGGCCCCGTCAATGTGCTGGCCCTGCGCCATGGTGCGGCCCGCTCACGCCTGGTCTCGGCCGCCTATGTGCTGGGCGCCAGCGCCAGCTATGCGGCCGTGGTCTGGGTCATGGGCCAGGGCGCACAGTGGCTGCTGCAGACGCTGCCGCAACTGTCTGCGGCCGCACAGTGGCTGTGCGCCGCCTATCTGCTGTGGCTGGCCTGGCGGCTGGCCAATGCGCCTGTGGGCCAGGCCGGTGCGCAGCAGCAGGCCGGATCGCACCGCCCGCTGCAGGCCCTGCTGCAAGCGCTGTTGCAGGGAACGGCCGTGCAGACGCTCAACCCCAAGGCCTGGCTGGTGGCGCTGGCCGGCGTGGGCCTGTTCGTGCTGCCCCACGCGAATGCGCCGTGGGCGCTGCTGCAGTTTTGCGCCATCTCGCTGCTGGCCTGCCTGGTGGGGGTCGGCAGCTGGGCGCTGCTGGGGCAGCTGCTTTCGGGCTGGCTGCGCACCGAACGCCGCCAGCGACTGTTCCACCGCCTGCTGGCCCTGCTGCTGGTCGCCAGCGTGGCGGCC
Organism: Delftia sp. S65; assembly: GCF_016516495.1. Taxonomy (NCBI): domain Bacteria; kingdom Pseudomonadati; phylum Pseudomonadota; class Betaproteobacteria; order Burkholderiales; family Comamonadaceae; genus Delftia; species Delftia sp. S65. Next base: position 100,833 of record NZ_JACVUR010000007.1, on the reverse strand, counting down.
ATGCTGGCATGATGGCTGGCCGCCATGACTTCAACCTCCCCCCACCGCTTCCACCGCCATCCGGCCGCCCCCTGGGCCGAATTGCGCGACAGCGCGCGCTCGCCGCATTGCTTTCGGCTGCACATGCATGCCGAGTACTCGATAGGCATCGTGGACGCGGGCCGCACCGTGTTCCACCATGCCCACGGCCCGCAGCCTGTGGAGGCGGGCGGCGTGGTGCTGATCGAGCCCGGCGCCTGGCATGCCTGCAATCCCGACCCCGGCGCGCCGTGGTCCTACCGCATGCTGTTTGTCGATGCCGACTGGCTGCACGCGCGGCTGGGCGTGGCCGCGCTGCGCTTTCCCCGGCGCACGCTCACGGATGCGGACATCGCCCGCCTGGTGGATGGTCTGTGCAGCCCCGTCGATGGCACGGCGGCCGCCGACCGCCTGGCCCTGGGCCTGGAGCACCTGCTGGACCGCTGTGCCCAGCCCGCAGCCGCACCCCTGCCCGGCGACGCGGCGGCCCTGGCCCCCGCGCTGCAGCGCCTGCATGCGGGGCCCGATGCGGGCCTGACCGTGCAGTCCCTGGCCCAGGAATGCGGCATGAGCGCCACGCGCTTCATCCGCCGCTTCAAGGCGGCCACGGGCATGACGCCCGGCAGCTACCGCCTGAACCTGCGCATCAACGGCGCGCGCCGCCTGCTGGCCACGGGCGCAGCGCTGTCCGATGCAGCCTATGCCATGGGCTTTGCCGACCAGGCGCACCTGCAGCGCGCCTTCAAGGCACACCATGCGCTGACGCCGGGCTGCTACGCACGCGGCGCCTGAGCCGGTACCTGGGCCGGCCGCACCTGAGCCGGCCACACCTGAGCCGACCGCATCTGGGCCGGACCCTCCCATGGTTTTGCAGCGGCCAGTCCGGGGCCGGCGGTGAAAGCGCAGATACTTACGCCTTCCGCTTTCAGCCCCCACCTGCCGCGCACCATGGCCGCCTTCCAAGACATTCAGCAACGAGAAACCGGCCTGCGCCAGCAGCTGTCCGCCGCCCAGATGGTGATGATCGCCATTGGCGGCGCCATCGGCACCGGCCTGTTCATGGGCAGCGCCTTCGCCATCGGCTTCGCCGGGCCCAGCGTGCTGGTCAGCTATGCCATCGGCGCGCTGATCTCGCTGCTACTCATGGGCTGCCTGGCCGAGATGACGGTGGCCCACCCGACCTCGGGCTCGTTCGGCGCCTATGCCGAGCACTACATCAGCCCGCTGGCCGGCTTCATGGTCCGCTATGCCTACTGGGCCGCCGTGGTGCTGGCCGTGGGCATGGAGGTGACGGCCATCGGCATCTACATGGGCTACTGGTTCCCGGACGTGCCGCGCTGGATCTGGGTGCTGGTGTTCTCGGGCGCGCTGGTGGCCGTCAACGCCAGCAGCGTCAAGGCCTTCGGCCAGGTGGAGTACGGCTTTTCCATGGTCAAGATCATCGCCATCGTGGCCTTCATCCTGATCGGCGCCTGGGTGGTGTTCGGGTCGCAGCCCCAGGGCATCGGCTTTTTCAACTACACGGCCGATGGCGGCTTCTTCCCCAAGGGCCTGTGGGGCACCTGGGTGGCCGTGATCATCGCCATCTTCAGCTACCTGAGCCTGGAGGCCGTGGCCGTGGCGGCCGGCGAGGCCGAGGACCCCAAGCGCGCCATCACCCGGGCCTTTCGCACTACCATGGCGCGCCTGGTGATCTTCTACCTGGCCACGATCGCGCTGATGCTTGCCATCGTGCCGTGGCAGCAGGCCGGCACGGACAAGAGCCCCTTCGTGAAGGTGATGGAGATCATCGGCATCCCGGGCGCTGCCAGCATCATCAACTTCGTGGTGCTGGTGGCCGCGCTGTCGGCCATGAACAGCCAGCTGTATGTGACCTCGCGCATGATGTTCAGCCTGTCGCGCGGCGGCTATGCGCCCTCGGTGTTCGGGCGGCTGAACAGCCGCGGCGTGCCCGTGGCGGCGATTGCCATCTCCTGCCTGGGCATTGCCGTGGCCGTGGCCGTGAACCTGTGGAAGCCCGAGGGCTCGCTGCTGTGGATGATGTCCGTGTCCATGTTCGGCGCCATGTTCACCTGGTTCATGATCTTCGTGACCCATCTGTTCTTCCGCGCGCGCTGGTCGCGCGAGCATCCGGGCCAGCGCCTGCAGTTCCGCATGTGGGGCTTTCCGCTGTTCACGCTGGCCGGCGCCGCGCTGATGCTGGGCGTGATCGTCACCACCTATTTCACCGAGGTCTTCCACATGACGCTGCTCACGGGCCTGCCCTTCCTGGGCCTGCTGGCCCTGGTGTACGCGCTGTGGTACCGGCCCCGCGCACAAACGCGCAAGAAGGACTGAAACCATGACCCGCAGACTCTGGGACATCTCCCCGGCCGTGCAGGCCGCCAGCCCCGTCTTTCCCGGCGACACGGCCTACAGCCAGCAATGGTGCGCCACCATCGGGCCGGGCTGCCCGGTCAATGTCAGCGCCATCACGCTGTCGCCCCATGTGGGAGCGCATGCCGATGCACCGCTGCACTATGACGCCGACGGGGCATCCATCGGCAACGTGGACCTGGACGCCTTCCTCGGCCCCTGCCGCGTGATCCACGCCATCGGAAAGGGACCGCTGGTCGAATGGGAGCACATCGCCCACGCCGTGGAGCATCTTCCGGCACGCGTGCTGGTGCGCACCTACGAGCGCGCCCCCACCACCTGGGACCAGGAACTGGCAGCCTATGCACCGGCCACGGTCGAGCGGCTGGCCGATCTGGGCGTGAAGCTCATCGGCATAGACACGGCCAGCATCGATCCGGCCAGCAGCAAGAGCCTGGACAGCCACCAGGTGATCCGCCGGCGCGGCCTGCGCGTGCTGGAGAACCTGGTGCTGGACGAGGTGGCCGAGGGCGACTACGAGCTCATCGCCCTGCCGCTCAAGCTGGTCGAGGCCGATGCCTCGCCCGTGCGCGCCGTGCTGCGCGCCCTGGCCTGATCCCTGCCCGCATTGCGGCGCCGGCCCTGCCCGCGCCTTTCGCCTTTTCGATACCCAAGGAGACCCCGTGACGAGCCTGCAAGACTGCCTCACCCTCGATGCGCAAGACCCGCTGCGCGCCCTGCGCGACCAATTCACGCTGCCCGAAGGCGTGATCTACCTTGACGGCAATTCGCTGGGCGCCAGCCCCCGCGCCGCCGCCGCGCGCGTGGCCGAGGTGGTGCAGCAGGAATGGGCGCAGGGCCTGATCCGCTCGTGGAACGATGCCGGATGGATCAGCCTGCCCCAGCGCCTGGGCGACCAGTTCGCCCCCTGGCTGGGCGTGGGCGCGGGTGAGCTGGTGTTCACCGACACGGCTTCCATCAACCTCTACAAGGTGCTGTCTGCGGCGGCCCGCATTGCGCGCGAGGACGCGCCGCAGCGCAAGCGCCTGATCAGCGAGCGCAGCAACTTCCCCACCGACCTCTACATCGCCCAGTCGGTCTGCCAGGAATACGGCCTGGAGCTGGTGCTGCTCGAACCCGAGGAAATTGCCGGCGCGCTGACCGACGAGGTGGCCATCTGCATGCTCACCCATGTGAACTACCGCACGGGCGCCATGCACGACATGGCTGCCGTGACGGCTGCCGCGCAGGGCAAGGGCATTCTCTGCGTCTGGGACCTGTGCCACAGCGCGGGTGCCGTGCCTGTCGATCTCAAGAGCGCGAATGCAGACTTCGCCATTGGCTGCAGCTACAAGTACCTCAACGGCGGCCCCGGTGCGCCGGCCTTTGTCTGGGCCAACCCGCGCCTGCTCAACCGCTTCTGGCAGCCGCTGTCGGGCTGGTTCGGCCATGCCGAGCCTTTCAAGTTCGTGCCGGAATACCACCCGGCCCAGGGCATACAGCGCTACCTGTGCGGCACCCAGCCCATGGTCAGCCTGAGCGTGCTGCAGTGCGGCCTGGACGTGTTCACGGCCGTGGAGCCGCTGGGCGGCATGGACGCGCTGCGCAACAAGTCGCTGGCGCTGACCGACCTGTTCATCGCCCTGGTCGAGGAACGCTGCCAGGGCCACGGCCTGGGCCTGGCCACGCCGCGCGAGCACGGCCGGCGTGGCTCCCAGGTCTGCCTCACGCGCGAGGAGGGACTGGGCGTGGACGGCAAGGACAGCGGCGCCTATGCCATCGTGCAGGCGCTGATCGCGCGCGGCGTGATCGGCGACTTCCGCAAGGGCGACGGCACGGGCCTGCACAAGGACATCCTGCGCTTCGGCTTCACGCCGCTGTACGTGGGATTCGAAGATGTCTGGCATGCCGTGGAGCACCTGCGCCAGGTGCTGGAATCGGGCGAATGGCGCAAGCCGGAGTTCAACCGCGTCAATGCGGTGACCTGAAGCCTGAAGCCCGGCGCTCAGAACGCCGTGGACGACAGCGAGGCCCAGAGATGGGCCGCGACCAGGGCGCGCCAGGGTGCGAAGTCCCGCAGCCATAACTCGGTCTGCGCCGCATCCATGGCGTCCGTCTTCAGCAGCAGGGCCAGGGCCCGGCGCACGGCCACATCGCCGTGCAGCGGGCCGTCCAGGTGGCCATAGCCGCGCAGCAGCATGTAGTTCACGGTCCACGGGCCTATGCCCTTGAGGGCCAGCAGCCGCTCGCGGATCTCGGCCACCGGCAGTTCAGGCAGGGCCGCCCAGTCGTCCAGCGGCAATTCACCCGACTGCACGGCCTGGGCCAGCAGGCGCAGCGTGTGCGTCTTGCTCCGCGAAAAGCCGGCTGCGCGCAAATCCTCCTCACCGATCTGCGCCAGCTGGGCGGCCTCCGGCATGCACCACAGCTGCTGCGGCGCGTCGGCATGGCCATCGTGCAGCGCCACCGGCTGGCCGGCTGCGGCGATCAGGCGGCGGCGCAGCGACACGGCTGCCGCCACGCTGATCTGCTGCCCGGTGACGGCCCAGCTCAGCGCCTCCCAGGGCGTGCAGGCCGCCGGCACATGCAGGCCACGCTGGCGCGCCAGCAGCGGCCCCAGCCGCGCATGGCGGCCAAAACGGCGCTCGAATTCGCCCACATCCTGGGACAGTCCGAACATGCGCCGCAGCATGGCGGCCAGCACATCGTCCATGCCGGTGATGGCGCCTGCACCGGCGGGCAGGCGCCATCGGGCCTGCACCACGGCCGCCTCTTCGCACTGCGGCGTCAGCTCCAGGGTCAGCAGCGTGGGAAGGCCTTTCCACATCAGGCCCTTGTGCATGCGGATGGTGTCGCCGTCCTGCAGATCGCATTCGGACAGGCGCTGGGCATCGCGCCGGTGAAAGCCCCAGAACTCGTTCATGCGGTAGCCGGCCGGCAGCGTCAGTTGCTGCTGCGCCTGATGGATCTGGCCGGTGCAACGCCCTTGCCCGTGCCCTTGCCCGCTCATGCGCTTCCTGCCTGGCGCAGCGGTGCGTGCCCAGCGTCCTTGCCAGCCGCCTCCTGCGCCTGGCGCGCCTCGCGCAGCAGCAGGGCACGCTTGCGCTCCACGCCCCAGCGGTAGCCGGAGATGCTGCCGTCGTTGCGCACCACGCGGTGGCAGGGCACGGCCACGGCAATCGGGTTGGCAGCGACGGCGCTGGCCACGGCGCGGGCGCCCGTGGGCATGCCCAGGCGCAGGGCCAGTTCCGAATAGCTCAGGGTCTGGCCGGCCGGAATGGCGCACAGCGCCTGCCACACGCGCTGCTGGAAGACCGTGCCCTGCACATCCAGCGGCAGCGCCAGGCCGCGGCGCGGCTGCTCGACCAGGGCCACGACCTGGGCCACGGTGTGCTCGAAGCCCGCATCGCCGCCCACCAGCTCGGCCAGCGGAAAGCGCTGCTGCAGGTCCTGCACCAGGGCCTCGGCGTCGTCGCCCAGCAGCACGCAGCACACGCCGCGCTCGGTGCTGGCCACGAGGATGCTGCCCAGCGTGCATTCGGCCACGGCAAAGCGGATGGTCTGGCGCATGCCGCCGCGCCGGTAGTCGCCGGGCGCCATGCCCAGCATGGCGCCTGCGTCGCGGTAGAAACTGCTGCTGGCCGCATAGCCGCTGGAGTAGGCCGCATCGGTGACCGAGTCGCTCTGGCCCGGCTGCAGCGCCGCGCGCAAGGCATGCGCGCGATGGGCCTTGGCATAGGCCTTGGGCGTGAGGCCCGTGGCCTGCTTGAACAATCGGTGCAGTTGCCAGGGGCTCAGGCCCGAGCGTTCGGCCAGCTGGCCCAGGGCGGGTGGGGGCTCCTCGGTCTCCAGCCAGCGGCAGCATCGGGCCACCAGGGCCGTGGGGTTGGCAGTGGCATCGCTGGCTTGATTCATGGCTTGGTTGGACACGGCATGTCTTTCTGGGTCATCGGATGCCCTACTCTACGCAGCCCGGAGCACCCGCGCATCCCGCTTCTTGCAACCCGCAGGATTTCAGCGCGGGATTCGGTTACGCTGCGCCCTGCATTTTCCGCGTCGAGACTTGCGAGACTCCCACATGACCACCGAACACTCCGGCTGCCCCATGAACAGCCCCGGCCGCACCGAATCCATCGTCAAAGAGGAGCGCGCCCAGTTGGACTTCAGCCAGTCCATGAGCTATGGCGACTACCTGCACCTGGACCAGATCCTCACGGCACAGCATCCGCTGTCGCCCGCGCATGACGAGATGCTGTTCATCATCCAGCACCAGACCAGCGAGCTGTGGATGAAGCTGATGCTGCATGAGGTCCGAGCCGCCACGGCCGCCATCGCAGGCGGCACGCGTGCGGACGCCTTCAAGATGCTGGCCCGCGTGAGCCGCATCATGGAGCAACTGGTCAGCGCCTGGACCGTGCTGTCCACCATGACCCCGCCCGAGTACACGGCCATGCGCCCCTACCTGGCCAACTCCAGCGGCTTCCAGAGCTACCAGTACCGCTGCATCGAGTTCTCGCTGGGCAACAAGAACGCCGCGATGCTCCAGCCCCATGCCCACCGGCCCGACCTGCTGGCCCAGGTGGAGACGGCATGGCGCTCGCCCTCGCTCTACGACGTATCCCTGCAGCTGCTGGCGCGCGAGGGCATCGACGTGCCCGCCGACCGGCTGGAGCGCGACTGGACCCAGCCCTATGAGGCCAGCGAGGGCGTCAAGCAGGCCTGGATCACCGTCTACCGCGATCCCCACAAGCACTGGGACCTGTACCAGCTCGGCGAAAAGCTGGCCGACATCGAGGACGCCTTCCGCCTGTGGCGCTTCCGCCATCTGACGACCGTGGAGCGCGTCATCGGCTTCAAGCGCGGCACGGGCGGCACCGGCGGCGTCAGCTATCTGCGCAAGATGCTGGACGTGGTGCTATTCCCCGAAATCTGGGCGCTGCGCACCGAGCTGTAAGAACTGGCGGGCGCCACCGACGGCAGACCGCTGCGGTGGCGACAGCGCGCAGGCGCGCAAACAGGTAAGCTGCGGCGCCAGGAGAAATACCGTGTCCGCAGCGCCACAACAGCCCCCACACAACAACATACACACAGAGGCTTCGCAGACCTCCCCCGCAGCACCGCCGCCGCGCAGCCAGCTGCTGTGGGCCATGCTGCTGTCCCTGCTCTCGGCCTTTGCGCTGAGCCAGGCCTTTCGCACCATCACCTCGGTCATGGCCACGGGCCTGCAGCAGGATTTCGGGCTCACCGCCCAGTCGCTGGGCGCCTTCGCCGGCCTGTTCGGCCTGTCCTTCGGCGTGGCACAGTTGCTGATGGGCATCGGCATGGACCTCTACGGCCTGCGGCGCACGGTGCTGCTGTCGTTTCCGCTGGCGATTGCGGGGTCGGCACTGTCCGCCGCCGCACCCAACTACGGCTGGCTGATGGTGGGCCAGTTGCTGATCGGCGTGGGCTGCTCGCCCGCCTTTCTGGCCTGCACCATGTTCATCTCGCGCCACTTTCCCATGGACCGCTTTGCCTTTCTGTCGGGCGTGGGCATGGGTGTCGGTGGACTGGGGCTGCTGTTCACAGGCACGCCACTGGCCTGGCTGGTCCAGCATTTCGGCTGGCGCTCGGGCTTTGCGCTGCTGGCCGTGATGTCGGCCCTGTCGTGGCTGCTGATCTGGTGGCGCGTGCACGAGCCCGCCCGCAGCGGAGCACAGACCGCCGCACGGGAAAGCTGGGGCGTGGCGGCACGCCGCATGGCCGAGCTGTTCACGCTGCCGCACACGCTGGGCATCGTCCTGCTGGCCATGGCCTGCTATGCATCGTTTCTGGCGCTGCGCGGCCTGTGGCTGGGGCCGCTGCTCATCCATCGCTATGGCTTTTCGCTGGTGGAAAGCGGCAATGTGGCGCTGGTCGTATCGATGATCTCGCTGTTCAGCCCCGCGATTTTCGGGCGCATGGATCCCGGCCCAGGACGGCGCCGGCGCTGGCTCACCAATTACTCGCTGCTCATGGGCAGCCTGTTCATGCTCATGGCCTTTTTGCACCATGGCTGGACCAATGTGGCGCTGATCTTCGCCATGGGCCTGCTGTCGGGCTATTCGGTGCTGCAGTACGCCGATGTGCGCGCTTCCTACCCCCCAGAGATGACCGGCCGCGCACTGTCGCTGTTCACCATGGCCATGTTCCTGGGCGTGGCCCTGGTGCAATGGTTCACGGGCTGGGTGGCGGCCTGGGCCGAGGCCTGGGGCGTGGAGCCCTACAAGGCCGTGATGATCTCGATTGCAGCCACGCTGGTGGGCGCGTCGACCGCGTTCCGTTTCCTGCCCTCCTCGCCGCTGCTGCGCCAGGCATCCGCCGCCTAGCGGCCGGAGTCTCTGTCTCTACAAGGCGTTGGCGGCCGAGCCATCGCCACGGTACAGCCATGGCAGATCCATCAGCCGGGAGCCCAGCAGGCGCAGCGACAGGTCACGCCCCCAGCGCACGGGACCCGTGGCGTGGAAGATGCGGCCGTTGCGCTGCGAGCGTGCCTGCACGCGCGCATTGCGCTGCCAGCGGTTGAGCGCGTAGCGGCGCAGGCGCATGTTGACGTCGAGATCGTGCATGGACAGGGCGCGCTGCAGCTCCGCTGCATCTTCAATCGCCATGCCGGCGCCCTGGGCCAGATAGGGGCGCATGGGATGGGCCGCATCGCCCAGCAAGGCCACCACGCCGCGCGCCATCTGCGCGGCCGATTGCACGGGCGGGCGGTCCCCCACCGGCCACAGCCGCCAGTCTCCACCGGCCGCTGGCACATGCTGGACCAGGTCCAGCAGCTGGGGGCAACTGCCCTGCAGCACCCGCACCAGATCGTCGAGATTGCCCGCATGGTCCCAGTTCGCCAGATCCTCGGGCGCCGGGCCCTGGATGATGATCACCAGGTTCTGCAGCTCGCCCCGGCGCACGGGATACTGGATGGCATGCATGCGCGAGCCCAGCCAGGCCGTGACATCGGTGGCCCGCAGGCGCTTGGGCAACTGGGCCTGGTGCACCAGGGCGCGGTAGGCCAGGTGCCCGGTGACACGCGGCGGGCCGTCGCCCAGCAACTGCTGGCGCAGAACGCTGCGCACGCCGTCGGCGGCGACCAGGGCATCGCCTTCGATCAGCTTGCCGGCCCGGGTTCGCACGGTGACCACGCCGTCGGTCTCGGAAAAGCTCTCGATGGGCTGGCCCAGGTTCAGGTGCATGCCCGGATAAGTCTGAGCGGCTTCCCGCAGCAATTGCTGCAGATCGGCCCGGTGGATGGTGGCGTAGGCCGCGCCATAGCGTTGCACGGACTCGCTGCCCAAGGGCATATGCGCCAATTCCTGCCCGGTGACTGCGCTGCGCACGCGCAGGCTGCCCGGCAATGCCACCACCTGCTGCAGCGGTTTTTGCAGGCCCCAGGCCTGAAGCCGCCGCACGACATTCGGACCGATCTGGATTCCGGCGCCCACTTCACTGAGCGCGGGCGCCTGCTCGAAAAGACGCACTTCCCAACCCGCCCGCGACGCACCGATGGCGGCGGCCAGGCCACCAATGCCGCCGCCGGCAATCAACACCTGCTTGTTCATGTGCGTATTGTGCCCCTGCCGCCACCCATGGCGGCCGGGGCCTGATTATTCAAGTCCGACACCGCTGAAGAAAACCAAAGAACGCTCGGAATCTTCTGAAACATGCGCGCATCCCCCAGGCATTGAGGCGCATCAAGATCCCAAAAACGGGCATCTCGCCACGCACCAGACTGCCATAAAGGACATCACCCAACCATCACCTGTGCGGCGCGGCCAAAAATCGGCCTTTGCATCACCGCTCTGGAAATGTCCATACACGGATCCACACTTTACGCCGCGGATGATAGAGATTCTCAACTGAGACAATCTTTTGACAAATGGCCGTGACAATGAAAAAAGCCCGCACTGGGCGGGCTCTTTCATGCGCGACGGGAAAATCAGATGACAAACTTCTCACGGTCCTGATTCTGAATCCACTTTGGCGGCTTGCCGCGTCCGGTCCAGGTTTGGCCGGTTGCGGGATCGCGGTACTTGGGAGCCACTTTGGCGCCGGTTGTGCCAGCGGTACGACCACGAGCTGCAGGAAACACATCATCGGCAGTCAGACCATATTCGGCAATCAAGTTGCGAACCTGTCCCACGGCGTCGGCAAGCTCGCGCTTGCGTGCTTCCTGGATCTGTTGCTCCAGTTCCTGTCGCTGCTTCAGCAGTTCCTTGTAAGAGCTCATGGTATGCGCCTTGAAAGTAGTTTAAGAGCTTTCATTATAAAAACATAATCAGCCCATGGCGCAAGACGCATGTAAGCAAAACCCACAATATCGCTGCTGCCTATTGCGAAGAGTAGTTCTCGGATAAATCCGATATGGCCAGCACCTTGTCAATGCGTTTGCCATCGAGATCGATGACCTCGAAGATCCAGCCCGCACAGCTGACCCGTTCCCCCAGAATGGGCAAATGACCGCTTTCTGCCATGAGAAGGCCCGCCACGGTGTTGTATCGGCCGCGGTGCTCATCGGGAAGATCACGAATATCGAGGCGCGCCTTCAGCTCCGATATGGGCATCAGGCCGTCCAATAGCCAGGAGCCATCCTCGCGCTGCATGGCCCAGGCTTCTGCCTCGGTCACAGGCTGTAACTCGCCGGTAATCGCCTCGAGCAAATCCCGGGGCGTCATGATGCCCTGCACCACGCCATATTCATCCACCACAAACACCATGCGCCCGGACCGGGCACGCAATTGCTCCAGCAGCTCCATGGCGCTGAGCGTCTCGGGCAGGAAAGAAGCCGGCAGCACATGTTCGTACAGCGTGGTGCCCGCGGCATCCGAGCCCAATGCCAGCAGGCGCGCCACGCTGATGATGCCGACCACGTCATCCAGCGAATTGCGGCACACCGGGTACCAGGAATGCCCGCCCTTCGAGTGGTCGTCGGCCGAGGCCTGCAATGCCTCGGTGACGGTCATGTCGGCATCCAGCCATTGCACGTCGCCGCGCGGGACCATGATCGACGTCAGTGAGCGGTCATCGAGGTGAAAGACGTTTTGCACCATCTGGTGCTCGTTGGCCTCGATCACTCCGGCATCCCGCCCTTCGGCGAGGCTTGCCACGATTTCCTCTTCGGTCACGGCGCGCGCTGCGGATTCATTGATGCGCAGCAGAGTCAGCATGGCGCGCGTGGAAAAGGCCAGCAGCCGCACAAAGGGCTTTGCAGCCGACGCCACCCAGGTCATGGGCCGGGAAACCACCGTGGCCACGGTTTCGGGATAAAGCTGGCCTATGCGCTTTGGCACCAGCTCGCCGAAGACGATGGTGACGAAGGTGATCACGGTCACGACGAGCGCCGTGGCAGAAATGCTGGCCGCGCGTTCCGGAATTCCCAGGCCCAGCAGCCATGCGGCCAGCCCGTCACTGAAGGCCGCCTCGCCCAAAATGCCGTTGAGCAGGCCGATGGAGGTGATGCCCACCTGCACCGAAGAAAGAAATTGCGTGGGGTTTTCGAGCAAGGCCAGTGCTGCCACCGCACCCTTGTCGCCTGTTTCAGCCAGTGCCACCAACCGAGCCTTGCGGCTGGAGGCCAGTGCCAATTCGGACATTGCAAACACCCCATTGAGCAGCGTAAGCAACGCGATCAGCAGAAAATCCATGGTTCGTATATCAGAAAGAAGACCATGGCACTTTACTGTATCGGCGATATCCAGGGATGCCACGACGCCTTTGAGCGCCTGCTGCACCGCGTGGACTTCTCCGCCAGCCGCGATACCTTGTACATCCTGGGCGACCTTGTGAACCGCGGCCCGGAATCGGACAAGGTGCTGCGCACCTGCATGGCCGCCGGCGACTCCATGCGCGCCCTGCTGGGCAACCATGACCTGCACCTGCTGGCCGCCGCCCAGGGCGTGCGCCGCAGCAGCCGGCGCGACACGCTGGCCCGGGTGCTGGATGCGCCCGACCGCGATCAGCTGCTGGACTGGCTGCGCCACCAGCCGCTGGCGCGCAGCCACCGCATGGCGCATGGCGAGGAACTGCTGATGGTCCATGCCGGCGTGCTGCCGCAGTGGAGCAGCCAGGAAGTGATGGCGCTGGCGGGCGAGGTGCATGCGGTACTGCGCAGCAAGCAGTTGCCCGATTTCTTGCAGGCCATGTACGGCAACCAGCCTGATCGCTGGTCACCGGACCTGCAGGGTTGGGAGCGCCTGCGGGTCATCGTCAACGCATTGACCCGGCTGCGCTTTTGCACCGCACAGGGTGTCATGGATTTCGACAGCACCGAGTCGGCCGAGCAGGCGGCGCCCGGCCTCATGCCCTGGTTCGATGTGCCGGGCCGCGCCACGGCGAGCGCAACGATTGCGTTTGGCCACTGGTCCACGCTGGGCCACATCAGCCGGCCCGACCTGGTGGCGCTGGACACCGGCTGCGTCTGGGGCGGCTGCCTGAGCATGATGCGTTTCGGCGATCACCTGGCGGACCGGGAACTGATCCAGGTGGACTGCCCGCAGGCGCAGGCCCCGGGCTGACCTGGACGACGCCCATGAGCGAGCGCCCATGAAAAAACGCCTGCAAGGCAGGCGTTTTTCGTGAGGCAGGCGGCTTGCGCGGCGCTCAGACCTCGGAAGTGGCGACGGGTGCCACAGGCGGGACCGGAGCGACAGGCGCAACAGGCGCCTTGAACAGCGCGGCCAGCTTGCGCTTGGGCTTGATGCCGCTGCCCGCCTTGGGCGCGGCAGCACCCTGGCTGTCCCAGCTCGCATCGACGCTGGCGGATGCCTCGTAGGGCTTGTCGAAGAACGGGTCCGAGTGCGCCGGGCGCTGGGCCATGCGCGAGCCGCGATGGCCAAAACCGGAACTGCCCCGCGACGCATCACCGCCGCGATCGCCACGCTCGGCGCCGCGATCCCGTTCACGACCGTAGCCGCCGCTGCTTTGGCGCGGCAGCTCGTCAAAACGGTGACCACGCGGTGCGCTGCCACGGAAATCTTCCATGGGGCAGGCCTCGACGTTGATCTTCTTCTTGATGAGCTTCTCGATCTCGCCCACCAGGCGAGCATCGTGGTTGGTCACCAGGGTCACGGCAATGCCGGAGGCGCCTGCGCGGCCCGTGCGGCCGATGCGGTGCACATAGTCTTCGGCGTTGAAGGGCACGTCGTAGTTGAAGACGGCCGGCACGTCCTTGATGTCCAGGCCACGGGCCGCGACATCGGTACACACCAGCAGATCCACCTCGCCGCGCTTGAAGGCTTCAAGCGCCTTCAGGCGCTCGTCCTGGCTCTTGTCGCCGTGCAGCGCCGTTGCGCGCAGGCCATCACGCTCCAGAGCGCGCGTCAGGCGCGCACAGCCCAGCTTGCTGTTGGAGAAGACGAAGGCCTGGCGGATGTCGCGCTGCTTGAGCAGGGAGCGCAGCGCATAGCGCTTGTCGTCGTCGCTGACGCTGTAGAAGCGCTGCTCCACCGTGGACGCCGTCTCGTTGGGGCGGGCCACTTCGATGGTGACGGGGTCCTGCAGGTAGCTGCTGGCCAGGCGCTTGATCTCAGGCGAGAAGGTGGCGCTGAACAGCAAGGTGGTGCGTGTCTTGGGCAGGTGGGACAGGATGCGCTGCAGATCGGGCAAAAAGCCGATGTCCAGCATGCGGTCTGCCTCGTCAAGCACCACGTACTCGACCTGGTTGAGCACGGCGTTCTTGGCTTCGATGTGGTCAAGCAGACGGCCCGGCGTGGCCACCAGCACCTCGACGCCCTTCTTGAGCTCCAGCGTCTGCGGCTTCATGTCCATGCCGCCGAACACCACGGTGCTGCGCAGCTTGGTGTACTTCGCATACTGGGCGATCTGCTGGGCCACCTGGTCCGCCAGTTCGCGTGTGGGCAAAAGCACCAACGCCCGCACGGGGTGGCGTGCAGGCGAAGCGGAGGTATTTTCGTGGCGCATCAGCCGCTGCAGCAACGGCAGCGAGAACGCCGCCGTCTTGCCTGTGCCGGTCTGGGCGGCGCCCATGACATCCTTGCCGGTCAGAACGACCGGAATGGCCTGTGCCTGGATGGGCGTCATGGACTCGTAGCCCATGTCGGCCACGGCGCGCGCCAGGGACTCAGCCAGCTGGAGATTGGAGAAAGAGCTTGTCATTGAGAGCGCTATTGTCGCACCTAGCGCGATTTGTGCGTTGCAATAACGCCAATTGGCACCTGGACAAGCATGGCGTTGTGTGAGCGCAACCCGCAAAAACCCGGTATGAGGGCCCGCAAGGCGGGCATTTTTCATCGCCTGGCAGCCTCCAGATGAAAAAGCGGCCCCTCGCAGGGGCCGGCGAACCTTGAACAGCAAGGCGAGCGTGGGGGGGTACTTCTCAGAGGGAAGCAGCCGAAAAAGTGTCGCAGGACTTGACGCTGCCGGTACGCAGGCCGGTGCTGAACCAGCGCTGGCGCTGGGCGCTGGTGCCGTGCGTGAAGCTGTCCGGCACCACGGCGCCGCCGCCTGCGCGCTGCAGGGCGTCGTCGCCGATCTTGGATGCCGCATTCATGGCCGACTCCACATCGCCCTGCTCCAGGATCTGGCGGGCGCTTTGCGCGCGGTTCGCCCAGACGCCGGCCAGGCAATCGGCCTGCAGTTCCAGCTTGACCGACAGATGGTTGTATTCGACCTTGCTGACGCGGCCACGGGCGCGGTCCACCTGGGCGCTGATGCCCAGCAGGTTCTGCACGTGGTGGCCCACCTCGTGGGCAATCACATAGGCCTGGGCGAAATCGCCGGGCGCGCCCAGCTGGTTCTTGAGCGTTTCGTAGAAGCCCAGATCGATATACACCTTCTGGTCGGCAGGGCAGTAGAACGGCCCCATGGCCGACTGCCCCGTGCCGCAGGCCGTGGGCGTTGCGCCACGGAACAGCACGAGCTTGGGATCGGTATATTGGGCACCGCCCTGGCGGAACACATCGCGCCAGACATCTTCGGTATCGGCCAGCACGGTGGATACAAAGCGGGCGAGCTTGTCATCGGCCGGCGGCTTGTGGGCCGGGCCCTGAGGCTGCTGCACCTGCACCGGCGAGCCGCCGCTGAGCGCACCCAGGATGGTCAGCGGGTTGATCCCCAGCACCCAGCCGCCGACCAGGGCGATGACGATGGTGCCAATGCCTATGCTGCGTCCGCCGAAGACGGGGCCGCCGCCACCGCCACCCTCGTCACGGCGGTCTTCCACATTGTCCGACTCGCGGTTGCCATCCCATCTCATGGTGTTCACTCCTGGATCTGTGCTGCAGCCTGCAGCATCGGGCGGCGATATTACGTCGGAAGCTGCGGGACTGCAGCGACCGCAGCTGTGGCAATGATACGGCGTGTATCAGCGCACGGGCTGCACCGCCATGGGGGCGGTGGCCGGTGGCGCCTGGCTGCGCAGGACCTGCTCGCGGGCCACCAGCACCATGGCGGCCAGCAGCGCGGCGACGATGCCCAGGCCGATGACGACCGCCAGGCCCAGCCCCCATCCGCCGCGCCTGCGCCGCTCGCGTGCAGGCTCGCCGGGCCGGCGGGGCGCGGGAGCCTGCTCGCTGGGCGGCTGCTCGCGCTGCCACGGCTCGGGCGCGGGTCCGCGCCGCTGCTGCTCATAGCGCGGGGCCGATTCCTTGCGCGGAGCTTCGGGCCGCGCCGAACCGTCCCAGCGGGGCTCTTCGCGCGGATAAGAAGGCTTTTGTGACATAGGCGACATCGTAGTGCCTGCGCAGGCCCTCACGGGCCTGTGCGCAGCACTGGACACATCGTGAATTGGTCGATCCAAGCCTACTGTGTACAGTCGCGGCCATGAGCCATTCCAGCATGCCCTCCTCCACCGCCCTTGACGCCCAGGCCACGGCCGGGCTGTTGCCCTGGAACGAACTGGCCGAAGAGATCGCCGCCCTTCTGCTGCAGCCCCAGGCAGCGCAGGTGCCGGCGCGCATCGTGATGCCCCTGCCGGCCGGTGGCAGCCTGTTTTGCATGCCGGCCACCGACGGCCAGGTGGCCATGACCAAGCTGATCAGCTTCACACCCGGCAACGCCGGCACGCCGCGCGCCACCATCCAGGGGGATGTGGTGGTCTTCGACGTGGCCACGGGCGAGCGCCGCCTGATCCTGGACGGCCCCACGGTCACGGCGCGGCGCACGGCCGCCGTATCGCTGCTGGCCGCGCAAAGGCTGGCACCGAATCCGCAGGGTCCGTTGCTGATCGTGGGTGCCGGCGTGCAGGGCCTGGCCCATTTGCAGGCCTTTGCCGCAGGCCTGGGCGTGCGCGAGGTTCAGGTGGCATCGCGCAGCGCGCAGAGCGCCCAGGCGCTGGTCGACCAGGCCCGGGCCATGGGACTGCAGGCCACCGCCGTGCAGGATGTGGAGGCGGCGGCGCGCCACTGCCCGCTGATCGTGACCTGCACGCCCGCCCGGGCCGTGGTGCTGCGCGAGGCGCCGCGCAGCGATGCCTTCATCTCGGCCGTGGGCGCCTTCACGCCGCAGATGGTGGAGCTGGCACCCGGCCTGTGCCAGGGCTTGCTGCAGTCGGGCCGCGTGGTGGTCGATACCGGGGATGCGCTGCATGAGGCCGGTGATCTGCTGCAGGCCGGCATCGATGTCGCCGCCCTGCCCACGCTGGAGCAGGTGGTGCGCGAGCAATGGCCGCGCTCGGATTCGCCCGTGCTGTTCAAATGCTGCGGCTGGGGTGGCTGGGATCTTGCAGCCACCCGCCTGGCCATGCGCCGGGCCGCACTCCAGAACAGTTGAAAGCGGATTTCTGCGTTGAACGAGCTTTTCCCCCCGGATTCCCCCGCCCCGGCTTCCAGCACCGCGCCCAGTCGCTGGCAGCGCCTGGGCCTGCGCACGCAACTGGCCCTGGTCTTCGGCTCGCTGCTGGTGGGCGTGACGGTGCTGATGTCGCTGGCATTCGGCGAGCTGTTGCGCTGGCGCATGGAGCGCGAGGTCAGCGCCTCGCTGCATGCCATGGCCTCCAACGCCGCCCGGCAGCTGTCCGATGGCCTGTTCAGCCGCGCCCATACCGTGGAAGTGCTGGCCGCCTCGCCGGAGCTCTGGATCCAGGGGCTGGAGGCCCCGGGCGTGGGCGCACTGCTCAACCGCGCCCGTTCGCTGACGCCCACCAGCCTCTGGATCGGCGTGGCCGACGCCGAGGGCACGGTGCGCAGCGCGACCGACCAGGTGCTGGTGGGCCTCGATGTCAGCGACCGGCCCTGGTTCGAGCCGGGCCTGCAGCGCGTCCATGTGGGCGATGTGCGCGCCTCCTCGCCTGTGATGTCCGCCTTGCTGCCGCCTGCGGCCGACGGCGCGCCGCGCCGGTTCATGGACTTCGCGGCGCCCATTCGCGTGGGCGATCTCACCCAGGGCGTGCTGTGCATGCACAGCAGCTGGGAATGGGTGCGCGAAACCATGCAGACCCTGCAGCAGGCCGACAGCGCCGACCGGCAGATCGGCCTGTTCATCTTCGACCGGCGTGGACGGCTGATCCACGCGCCGGGCGACAGCCTGGAGCCGCTGCTGGCCCTGGACCAGCGCCTGCCGGTGGCCCATACCGTGTCTGCCGATACGGCCGATGCCACGCTGCAGCCCGTACAGGTGGCGCGCTGGCAGGACAGCCCGCAGAGCTTTCTGACGGCCACCGTGCCGCTGCAGGCCCACAACCGGGCAACGGCCATGGGCTGGCACATCGTGGCCCGGCAGCCGCATGACAGCGCCTACGCGCCCGCGCGCCAGGCCATGCACCAGGTGCTGGCCGGCGGCCTGGCAGCCGCGCTGGTGGCCGCCGTCATCGCCTGGCTGGTGGCGCGCAGGCTGAGCCAGGATCTCAAGCGCCTGGCCCGTGCCGCCAATGGCATCGACGGCAGCGGTGCGGCCTCCGACATCCCGCAGCTGCACAGCAGCCGCGAAGTGCATCGCCTTTCGCAGGCGCTGCGCGGCAGCATTGCCCAGTTGCGCTCGGCCAACGAGGCCATGGAGCGCCAGGTGCGCGAGCGCACGCTGCAGCTGCAGCAGGCCAATGCCGAACTGGAGCACCAGGCGCGCAGCGACCCGCTCACGGGCCTGCTCAACCGCCGGGGCTTCGACTTCCAGTTGGACTTCGCCATGGCGCTGGCGCGCCGCAGCGGCCGCCCCTTGAGCGTGCTCGTCATCGACGTGGACTACTTCAAGCGCATCAACGACCAGCACGGCCACGACATGGGCGACGCCGTGCTGCGCACCCTGGCGCGCGCCTTCCGCATGCGGCTGCGCGAGTCCGACGTGCTGGCCCGCATGGGGGGCGAAGAGTTCCTGGCACTGCTGCCCGACACCACGGCCGATGCCGCCGTGGTCATTGCCGAGCAACTGCGCGAACTGCTGGCCGCCACGCCCATGGCCCACGGCGAGCCCGTCACCGCCAGCGTGGGCGTGGCCACGCTGCGCGGCACCACGGACACTGCCACCGCCATGCTGCGCCGTGGCGACGAAGCGCTGTACGAGGCCAAGGGCGCAGGCCGCAACAACGTGCAGCTGCAGCGCTGAGGCGGCCCCGCGCCGCTTTTCCCGCCCTCGATTTCCTGACTGCCGCAAAACACCCGTGCGGCAAAAAACACCACACTAATACTCAAATTGAGCATATTATTCGCAGCCATCACCAGCCCTTTCCACAGTCCCGGACAGCCACCATGCAGCTCAAATCCGTGCAGTACGACAAGCCCCATTTCTCCCTCGCCGGCCAGTGCGGCATCGGCGAGGCCTGGGCCCGCATTCCTCCCGAACTTGACCGCGCCCAGCGCCTTCGGACCGCCGAGCGCATACGCGCCCTGCTGCACGAGCGCGATGCCGTGCTCGTGGCCCATTACTACGTGGACGGCGAACTGCAGGACCTGGCGCGCGAGACCGGCGGCTGCGTGGGCGATTCGCTGGAGATGGCGCGCTTCGGCGCCCAGCACCAGGCCAGCACCCTGGTCGTGGCCGGCGTGCGCTTCATGGGAGAGACCGCCAAGATCCTCAGCCCGGAAAAGCGGGTGCTCATGCCCGACGACGACGCCAGCTGCTCGCTGGACCTGGGCTGCCCGGCAGACGAGTTCAGCGCCTTTTGCGACGCCCACCCGGACCGCACGGTCGTGGTCTACGCCAACACCAGCGCGGCGGTGAAGGCGCGCGCCGACTGGGTGGTCACATCGTCGGTGGGACAGGACATCGTGGCCCACCTGCACGCCTGCGGCGAGAAAATCCTCTGGGCCCCCGACCGCCACCTGGGCGCCCACATCCAGCGCCAGACCGGCGCCGACATGCTGCTGTGGCATGGCTCCTGCCTGGTCCATGACGAGTTCAAGGCCGACGAACTGGCCGCCATGGCGCTGGAGCATCCGCAGGCCGCCATCCTCGTTCACCCCGAGTCGCCGGCCGCCGTGGCCGCCCAGGCCGATGTGGTGGGCTCCACCACCCAGCTCATCAACGCGGCAGGCCGGCTGCCCACCGACACCTTCATCGTCGCCACCGACCAGGGCATCCTGCACGACATGCGCATGCGCTACCCGGGCAAGACCTTCCTGCCCGCGCCCACGGCCGGCCAGGGCGCCACCTGCAAGAGCTGCGCCATGTGCCCCTGGATGGCGATGAACAGCCTGCACGGCGTGGAGCTGGCGCTGGAGCAGGGCCTGTGCGCCATCGAGGTGGACCCCGCCATTGCCCAGGCCGCGCGCCGGCCCATCGAACGCATGCTGGCCTTTGCCGCAGGCCACCGCCAGCCCGTGCGCGCCAGCGGAGACCTTGCGCGCGATGCAGCGCTCTTCCAGCATTTCGGTCCTGCCTGAGGACAGCGCCATGACACAGCCTTGCACAGACGTACTGATCATCGGCGCCGGCCTGGCCGGCATGGCCGCCGCCCTGTCGCTGCCGCCGCATCTGCGCGTGGCCCTGCTCAGCAAGGGCGCGGCCGAGGAATGCGCCAGCGCCTGGGCCCAGGGCGGCATTGCCGCCGTGCTGGATGCACAGGACAGCATCGACGAACACCTGGCAGACACCCTGGTCGCGGGCGCAGGCCAGTGCGATGCACAGGCCGTGCGCGCCATCCTTGAGCAGGCGCCTGCCGCCATCGATTGGCTGGTAGCCCACGGCGTGCCTTTCACGCGTGACGACACCGGTGGCCTGCACCTCACGCGCGAGGGCGGCCATGGCCGCCGCCGCATCGTGCATGCCGCCGACTGCACCGGCCAGGCCGTGCACGCCGCCCTGCTGCACGCCTGCCGGGAGCGCGCGAACATCGATCTGCATGAGCACACCAGCGCGCTGGACCTGCTGACCGAAGCACAGCCTGCGCACTGCACCGGCGCGCTGGTGTGCCTGCCCGATGGCCGCCTGCAGCGCTGGCATGCCGCGCATACCGTGCTGGCCACGGGCGGGCTGGGGCAGGTCTATCCCGCCACCACCAACCCGGCCACCGCCACGGGCGACGGCGTGGCCATGGCCTGGCGCGCAGGCTGCCGCGTGGGCGACCTGGAGTTCATGCAGTTCCATCCCACGGCCCTGCAGGTGGGCGGCCGTGCGGCCGGCCTGGTCTCCGAGGCATTGCGTGGAGAAGGCGCCCTGCTGCGCCTGCCGGACGGCACGCGCTTCATGCCTGCCCATGACGAGCGGGCCGAACTGGCGCCGCGCGACATCGTGGCCCGGGCCATCCGGCACGAGATGGACCGCCATGGCCTGGCCTTCGTGCACCTGGACATCACCCACCGGCCACGTGCCTGGCTGCAGGCGCATTTCCCGGGCGTGATGGCCCTGTGCGCCAGCCATGGCATCGACATTGCCACGCAGCCGATTCCCGTGGCCCCCTGCGCCCACTACGCCTGCGGCGGCGTGCTGGCCAGCATCGACGGGCGCACGGATGTCGATGGCCTGCGCGCCATCGGCGAGGTGGCGCGCACCGGCCTGCACGGCGCCAACCGGCTGGCCAGCAATTCGCTGCTCGAATGCGTGGTGATGGGGCGGGCTGCAGCCCAGGCCATCGCGCAGCAGCCGGCTGCCGCCCCGGCGCCGGCCCGGCCGACCGAAACCCTGCAGGCCGGCGCACAGGAGCAGGACACGGCCGCCGTCGCGCAGGAGTTGCGCCAGCTCATGCAGGACTGCGTGGGCATACAGCGCAGCGACCAGGGCCTGGCGCAGGCCGTGCAGCGCATTGCGACATGGCGTGAAAGGCTGGCACCTGCCGCAGGCCATGCGCTGCGCAATCAGCTCGATGTCTGCTGGCTCATGGCCACGGCTGCCGCCGCACGGCGCGAGAGCTGCGGCGCACATTCGCGCGTCGACGCCGCCCTGGCGCTGTTGGAATGAAAAATGCCCCCCACGCTACCCTTGCTGCGCAAGGTCCGCTGCCCCCCCGAGGGGGTTGCTTTTCATCTTGGAGCGGCCCGGCGATGAAAAAGGCCCGCAGCTTTCGCTGCGGGCCTTGTCTGCCTGGCCAAAGCCGTCAGGCCTTGGGAAGCGTCACGCCCACCTGCCCCTGGTACTTGCCGCCACGGTCGCGGTAGCTGACCTCGCAGACATCGTCGGGATCGCTCTCGAAGAACAGCACCTGGGCGCAGCCCTCGCCGGCATAGATGCGGGCGGGCAGCGGCGTGGTGTTGGAGAACTCCAGCGTCACATAGCCTTCCCATTCGGGCTCGAAGGGGGTGACGTTGACGATGATGCCGCAGCGCGCGTAGGTGCTCTTGCCCAGGCAGATGGTCAGCACATTGCGCGGGATGCGGAAGTACTCGACCGTGCGCGCCAGCGCGAAGCTGTTGGGCGGGATGATGCAGCTGTCACCCTCGAAATCGACGAAGCTTTTCTCATCGAAGTTCTTGGGGTCCACCACGGTGCTGTGGATGTTGGTGAACACCTTGAATTCGGGTGCGCAGCGGATGTCGTAGCCATAGCTGCTGGTGCCGTAGCTGATGATCTTGCGGCCATCGACGTTGCGAACCTGGGCCGGCTCGAAAGGCTCGATCATGCCGTGATCCTCGGCCATGCGACGGATCCACTTGTCGCTCTTGATGCTCATGGCAATTCCTCGTTCCCTAGCTGCACTTGTCAGGCGCCAGCACCCGGCCGGGCACTGGCGCAAAGGCGCTATTTTGCTTGAGAAACGACGGTACGCTCGATCAGGCGGTCATCGCCCAGGATGATCATGGCGAACAGCAGCTCGTCCAGGCTCTCGGCCTGGCGGGTCTTGCGCTCGAGCAGCGGCGTGCAGACCGGGTTGATGACCACGAAGTCGGCCTCGCAGCCCGGCTGCAGGTTGCCCACCTGCCCCGCCAGGCCCAGGGCGCGCGCCGCGCCCGCCGTGTGCTGCCACCACAGGTTGCCGGGCGACAGGCTCAGGCCCTGCTTGGTCTGGCCCTCGCGGCCCGCCACGTAGGCGGCCTGCATGGTGCGGAAGGGGCTGAAGCTCATGCCGCCGCCCACGTCGCTGGCCAGGCCGTAGAGGAACTGCGCGGCATCGGCCCGCGCAAAGTCGAAGAAGCCGCTGCCGAGGAACAGGTTGCTGGTGGGGCTGACGGCCGCAGCGGTGCTGCGTTCACGCATCAGGGCGCGGTCTTTATCGTCCAGGTGGATGCAGTGCGCGTAGACGGCGCGCTCGCGCATCAGGCCGAAGTCGTCGTAGACCGACAGATAGCTGCGCGCCCTCGGAAAGAGCTCGGCCACCCAGCGCACTTCGTCCAGGTTCTCGGCCACATGCGACTGGATCCAGACATCGGCGTAGCGCGCGGCCAGCTCGCCCGCGCCGCGCAGCTGCTCATGCGTGCTGGTGGGCGCAAAGCGCGGCGTGATGGCGTAGCCCAGGCGGTCCACGCCATGCCAGCGCTGGATCAGGGTTTCGGTGTCGATCAGGCTTTGCTCGGTCTGGTCGCGCACGCCGTCGGGGCTGTGGCGGTCCTGCAGCACCTTGCCCGTGATCATGCGCATGCCGCGCGCCTGCGACGCGCCCATGAGCGCATCGACGGAACCCGGGTGCGAGGTGGCAAAGGCCAGCGCCGTGGTCACGCCGTTGCGCTGCAGCTCGTCCAGGAAGAACTCGGCCACGCTGTCGGCATGCGCGCGTTCGCAAAAGGCCGACTCGTGCGGAAAGGTGTATTTCTCCAGCCAGGGCAGCAGGCCGGCGGCGGGCGCGCCGATCACATCGGTCTGCGGATAGTGGATATGCAGGTCGATGAAGCCTGGCGCCAGGATGCGGCCCGGCAGATGGGTGACTTCGGCGCCCGGCTGTCCGGTGAACTGCGCCTGCAGCGCCTG
This sequence comes from Delftia sp. S65, assembly GCF_016516495.1. Taxonomy (NCBI): domain Bacteria; kingdom Pseudomonadati; phylum Pseudomonadota; class Betaproteobacteria; order Burkholderiales; family Comamonadaceae; genus Delftia; species Delftia sp. S65. The sequence continues at coordinate 77,223 of NZ_JACVUR010000007.1, read as the reverse complement.
CCAGCTGCCGGCGGCGACGACGCGCTGCTGCCCCCTGTCATCCGGGGCGACGGCCAGCAGGCCGTCTTCGTCGTAGAGCGCCTGGCCATCGTCGGCAAAACGCAGCAATGAGGAACGGTAGATTTGCATGCCGCCAAGCTTAGCGGGCGGACAGGCAGATGCCATATCCGCAGCGCTATAGGCGCCATCGGCAGGCGCCATCCTAGGGTTTACGCCAGGATCGGACGCCCCGCAGGCCCCATCACTTGGGCAGGGTGGCCTGCACGCCTTCCACCAGCCAGTTCATCTGCAGGATCTGCGCATCGTCCAGCTGCTTGCCGGCTGGAATGCGCACCTGGCCCTGGTTGTCGCGCACCGGCTGGTCGCCGGCCTTGAAGGGCTGCAGGCGGCCCTGGGCCATGTCCTTTTGGCGCTGCAGCACTTCCTCGCGCACGGCGGGCGGCAGCTTGGGGCCGAAGCCCTCCACGCGGATCATGCCCTCGCGCACGCCGCCCCAGGTGTCCTGGCTCTTCCAACTGCCGTCCAGCACGGCGCGGGCGCGCGCCGTGTAGTAGTCGCCCCACTGGTGGGTGACGGCCAGCAACTGGGCGTCGGGCCCGTCCTTGCGCATGTCGGAGTGGTAGGCAATCGCCATGCGGCCGCGCTCCTGGGCGGCCTGCATCACGGCGGTGGATGCGACCTGGAAGGACACCACGTCCACGCCGCCGTTGAACAGCGCCATGGCCGCATCGCGCTCGCGCGGCGGGTCGAACCAGGTATCCAGCCAGACCACCTTGACCGTGGCCTTGGGATTGACCGAACGCATGCCCAGCGTGAAGGCGTTGATGCCTTGCAGCACCTCGGGAATCGGAAAGCCGACCACGAAGCCGGCCACGCCCGTCTTGCTGGCACGGCCTGCGGCAATGCCCGACAGATAGCGGCCCTCGTAGTAGCGCGCATTCGAGGTGGCCACGTTGTCGGCGCGCTTGAAGCCCGTGACCGACTCGAACTTCACCTGCGGGAAGTCGCGCGCCACGCGCATCACGGACTCGGTGTAGCCGAAGCTGGTGGTGAAGATCAGCTGGTTGCCCGAGGCGGCCAGGTCGCGCAGCACGCGCTCGGCGTCGGGGCCCTCGGGCACGCTGTCCACCGCACGGGTCTGCACGCGCGGGCCCAGGGCCGCCTGCAAGGCGCGCCGGCCCTCGTCGTGCTGGCGCGTCCAGCCGGCGTCGAGCACGGGCGTCAGATAGACGAAGGCGGCCTTGAGGGGCGCGGAACCTGCGGGGGATGAAGGGGCGGGATGGCCTTGGGACAAGGCCGTGGATACAAGACTTGCGGCCGCGACTGCGGCTGCGAGGTTTTTGTACATGGTGTTCCTCTACATGGCCCGGAAATGAGAACGCACCTGCCGTGGGCAGCGGCCGGTGCGGGGCGCGATTATAGGCAGCGGCCCTGAGGGCTTCCTGGGCCTGCGCTTATGGCCTCCATAAGGGACGGCAGATACCGTCCACTAGAGCGTGTTATGCACTTTTAAGTGCCCGCGAAAGCCGGGAAATGGGCCCGGAACGAGGCGCAGCGCGCGCCGCGGTTGCCATACCGCAAGTGTGCTGCAACGAAGGGCCGGGCCCATTTCCCGGCTTTCCCGAAGGGTTGGCTCTGCGCGCAGGCGCTCGCGGCGTTGCAGCACTTGCCAAGGCTCCAGCCTTGGCGGCGCACTGCGCCTTGCGATCACCAGCGCGCAGAACCAACGCGGGTACTTAAAAGTGCTTAACACGCTCTAAGATCGTCGGCAAATTCCAACCCCCAGCAACCACCAAGGAGTACAGGACCATGCCGATGTTCGTCGATACCTCGCCCCCGGGGCAGTGCCTTTTTTGCCGCCTCGTGGCGGGCGAGATTCCGTCCGCCAAGGTGTTCGAGGACGAGCAGACCATCGCCTTCATGGACATCGGCCAGGTCAACCCCGGCCATGTGCTGGTGGCCAGCAAGCGCCATGCCGTGACCCTGCTGGACCTCACGCCCGACGAGGCCGGCGCCATGATGCGCACGGCCCAGCGCGTGGCGCAAGCCGTGCAGGCGGCGTTCGACCCCGATGGCATCAGCCTGTTCCAGGCCAATGGCGCAGCCGGCGGGCAGACCGTCTTCCACTTCCACCTGCATGTGCTGCCGCGCCACGAGGGCGACGGCGTGGGCCTGGGCTGGCCGCGCAAGGAGCCCGGCATGCAGGCGCTGCAGGACTATGCCGAGCGCCTCAGGCAGGCGCTGGCCTGAACGGGCTCAGGCCAGGGCGGCGTATCGGGCGAACACGGCCTCCAGCTGGCGCATCCAGTGGGCGCGCTGCTGGGGTGTGACGAAGCTGGCGTCAAAACTGTTGACCGCCAGTTGCCAGGCCTGCTGCGAGTTCATGCCCGTGGCGGCGAACAGCTGCAGGTAGTTCTCGTTCACATAGCCGCCGAAATAGGCCGGATCATCGGAATTGACGGTGACCTTGAGCCCTGCCTCCAAGAGCTGGGGCAGGTTGTGCTGGGCCAGGTCGGACACCACGCACAGCTTGAGGTTGGACAGCGGGCACACGGTCAGCGGCACGCCGTCGCGGACCAGGCGCTGCATCAGGGCCTCGTCGCGCGCGGCCTGCACGCCGTGGTCTATGCGCTCGGAATGCAGCACGTCCAGCGCGCCCCAGATATAGGCGGGAGGTCCCTCCTCGCCCGCATGCGCGACCAGGTGCAGGCCCAGCTCGCGGCAGCGCGCGAACACGCGGGCGAACTTCTCGGGCGGGTTGCCGACCTCGCTGCTGTCCAGCCCCACGCCGATGAAGCGGTCGCGCAGCGGCAGCGCGGCCTCCAGCGTGGCGAAGGCGTCCTCTTCGCTGAGGTGGCGCAGAAAGCTCAGGATCAGCGCCGACGAGATGCCCTGCTCTATCTCCGCATCGCGGCAGGCGCGGTACAGGCCGTTGATCACGGTCTCCATGCCCACGCCGCGCTGGGTGTGGGTCTGGGGGTCGAAGAAGATCTCTGCATGGACCACGTTGTCCTGCGCGGCGCGCGTCAGGTAGGCGCGGCCCATGTCGTAGAAATCCTGCTCGTACAGCAGCACGCTGGCGCCGGCGTAGTAGATGTCCAGAAAGCTCTGCAGGTCGGTGAAGGCATAGGCGCGGCGCAGGTCTTCCACGCTGGCATAGGGCAGCTTCACGCCGTTGCGCTGGGCCAGCGCGAAGATCAGTTCGGGCTCCAGCGAGCCTTCGATGTGCATGTGCAGCTCGGCCTTGGGCATGGCCTTGAGCAACTGGGGCAGATGCGCGGCATCCACGGCGGGTACGGTGTGCATCAGCAGACTCCGAAGGTGATGCCGCTGGCCCGGAGGTAGCGGCGGTAGGCGGACGACATGCGGTCGGCCGCAGAGTGCATTTCGGCGCGCGGGTCCAGCGGCAGGCACTTGGGCTGCTGCGACTCCAGCACTGGCTTGTCCTGGCAGAAGATGGTGTGCTGGAATTCCTGCAGCTGGGCGTCGGGCGAATCGAAGTCTGCCACGGCCAGCCGGAACCAGACGCGGCTGGTCTCGGGCGTGACGGGGCAGATGAACAGGGCGATGGACTCGCGCCAGCCTGCCTTGGTGGTGCCGGACTCGGGCAGCTTGGTCAGCACGGCGGCATAGGGCGCCGTGACTTCGTAGGTGTATTCGACTTCGGCCGCGCTGGTGGAGTGCAGGTTGGACTGCGGCTGCACGGCCTTGCAGCCCGTGGCCAGCACGCCCGTGGCCGTGGTCTCCACGGCATAGGCTTCGATGGCCGTGGCATCGCGGCTGCCCAGCCAGCCTTCGTGGACAAAGCCGAAGTGCGACATGTCCAGGAAGTTCTCGATGATGCGCGGCGCGCTGGCGGCCACGTCATAGGGGCCGCAGTTGAGCTTGCGCAGGTGCGCGTCCGCCTCGGCTTCAAAGGCTGGAAGTGCCGTCAGGGCCGCCAGGGCCGGAACAGCCGAGAGCTCCTCGCCCGTGGCCAGCCGCACCCAGACCAGGCCGTAGGCTTCCTGTGCCTCGAAGGCCTTCACGCATTGCGAGGGCGGGGGCGTGAAGCTGGGCAGGGCCGGCACCTTGACGCACTGGCCGCTGTCGGCGAACTGCCAGCCGTGGTAGGGGCATTCAAGGTGGCCGTTCTCGACACGGCCCATGGACAGGCGTGCGCCACGGTGCGGGCAGCGGTCCACGAAGACGCGGACCAGGCCTTGCGGATCGCGCCACAGCACCAGGGGCTGGTCCAGCAGTTGCACGCCCAGCGGCGCATCGACAACTTCGTGGGCCTGGGCCACGGGATGCCAGAGGGAGTTTTCGATCATGGGGGGAATCTCTTGCTGTCTGTCTGTGCCGCGGCGGCGGGCAGGCCGCGGCTGGGAGCGAGCATAAACCCACTCGATGCGCAGCACAGGTACGGTACAGGTGCACCTGTGCTGCGCATGAACGCCAAGGCCGCCCGAAGGCGGCCTTGGCGGCAGCAGGCAACCCGGCCTGCGCCGGGTGGCCTGGCGTCTGTCTTACTTGCTGTCCTGGCCCGGCACCTTGCCTTCCACGCCCTTGACGTAGAAGTTGATGCCCGTGAGGAACTTGTCCTCGGCCACGGCGTCGGCGGCCAGCAGTTCCTTGCCGTCCTGGCCTGCGATCGGGCCCTTCCAGATGTGGAAGGTGCCGTCCTTCAGGCCCTTCTTGACCTCTTCGATCTTCGCCTTGGCTTCGGCGGGCACGTCATCGGCCAGCGAGACGATGTCGATCGCGCCTTCCTTCACGCCCCACCAGGTCTGCTGGCTGCTCCACTTGCCGTCCAGCATCTCGCGCACGGTCTTGGTGTAGTAGGGCGTCCAGTTGATGATGGCCGAGCCCAGGTGGGCCTTGGGGCCGTAGGCCGTCATGTCGGAGTCCCAGCCGAAGGCGCGCTTGCCCTTTTCCTCGGCCGTCTTGAGCACGGCGGCGGAGTCGGTGTTCTGGAACAGGATGTCGGCGCCGCCGTTGATCAGCGAAGTCGCAGCCTCGGTTTCCTTCGGGGGTGCGAACCACTCGTTGACCCAGACCACCTTGGTCTTGATCTTGGGGTTCATGGACTGCGCGCCCAGCGTGAAGCTGTTGATGTTGCGCAGCACTTCGGGAATCGGCACGGAGCCGACCACGCCCAGCACATTGGACTTGGTCATGGAGCCCGCGATGATGCCGGCCAGGTAGGCGCCTTCGTAGGTGCGGCTGTCGTAGGTGCTGACGTTGGCGGCGGTCTTGTAGCCGGTGGCGTGCTCGAACTTCACATCGGGGAAGTCGGGAGCGATCTTCTGGATGGGCTCCATGTAGCCGAAGGTGGTGCCGAAGACCAGCTTGTTGCCGTTGGCGGCCATGTCGCGCAGCACGCGCTCGGCGTCGGCGCCCTCGGGCACGCTCTCCACATAGGAGGTCTTGATCTTGTCGCCGAATTCCTTCTCCAGCGCCAGGCGGCCCTGGTCGTGGGCAAAGGTGTAGCCGCCGTCACCGACGGGGCCAACGTAGGCGAAGGCGATCTTCAAAGGCTCGGTTGCAGCGGCAGCAGGGGCCTCGGCAACGGGAGCGGGCGCAGGCGCGGCCTCCTCCTTCTTGCCACAGCCGGCCAGCGCGGCGGCGGCCACGGCCGACAGCGCTGCCACCTTGATCAGGGAGCGTTTGTGAAGATCAGTCATCGAAGTTTCCTCAAGTGGTCCTGCGGCAGGCAGGAAGAAGGCGGTGTCCGCAGGGGCGCAGACCCGCCGCGATGGGTCCCGAGAATAAAGCAAGAATGGCGCCAGCCGGCTGCGCCAGAGCCACCAGGCATGCGGGAAAACCACATTTTGGGGGCTTTGCACAATCGTGGTGCATAGGGCGGACCCGTCTGGCGGATCGCGGCAGAAAAAAAGGCCCCGAAGGGCCCTTGGTGCATGGACTGCCGCCGGATCACTTGGCGCCCGGCACCTTGCCTTCGACGCCGTTGACGAAGAAGTTGATGCTGGTCATGAAGCCCAGATCGCCGACCTGGCCTGCCGTCAGCACTTCCTTGCCGGTGTTGTCCTTGATGGGGCCGGTCCAGACGGCGAAGCTGCCGTCCTTCAAGCCGTCGCGTGCCTTGGCGACCTTGTCCTTGATGTCCTGGGGCACGTCGTCGGCGATCTTCACGAGGTCGATGGCGCCTTCCTTCACGCCCCACCAGAACGAGCCGCCCTGCCACTTGCCGTCCAGCGTGTCCTGGGTGACCTTGCTGTAGTAGGGCGTCCAGTCGATCACGGCCGAGCCCAGGTGGGCCTTGGGCGCGAAGGCGCTCATGTCGCCGTCCTTGCCGAAGGCGCGCGCACCGCGTTCCTCGGCCGTCTTGAGCACGGCCGGGGAGTTGGTGTTCTGGTAGAGCACGTCCACGCCGCCGTTGATCAGCGAGGTGGCAGCCTCGGACTCCTTGGGCGGGGCGAACCATTCGTTCACCCAGACCACCTTGGCCTTGATCGAGGGATCGACGCTTTGCGCACCCAGCACGAAGCTGTTGATGTTGCGCACCACTTCGGGAATCGGCACCGAGGCCACGACGCCGACGGTCTTGGTCTTGGTCATGCCGCCGGCCACGATGCCGGCCAGGTAGGCGCCCTCGAAGGTCTTGGTGTCGTAGGTGGCCACGTTGTCGGCGTTCTTGTAGCCGGTGGCGTGCTCGAACTTCACGTCCTTGAGGTCGGCCGCGACCTTCTGCACGAACTCCTGGTAGCCGAAGCTGGTCGCGAAGATCAGCTTGTTGCCCTGGCCGGCCATGTCGCGCATCACGCGCTCGGCATCGGCGCTCTCGGGCACGCTTTCGACGAAGGAGGTTTCCACCTTGTCGCCGAACTTCTCCTGGATGGCCTTGCGGCCCAGCTCGTGCTGGAAGGTCCAGCCGCCGTCACCGATGGGGCTGACGTACATGAAGCCGATCTTGAGCTTCTCGGCCGGCGCCTGGGCGGCAGGCGCGGCAGCGGGAGCAGGCGCTGCGGCCTCTTCCTTTTTGCCGCAGGCGGTCAGGGCCGCCACCGAGATGGCCGACAGGCCGATCATCTTCACAAGCGTGCTTTTCAGGCCAGGTTTCAGGGTGCGTTCGCGCAAAGCGGGCATGCGTTTGTCCTTTTGTGGTTCTGGAGGGAGAGAGAAAAATGAAAGCGTCAGGAGCCCGGGTAGAAGGGCTTGCCCAGCGAGGCCGGCATGTTGGCACGGATCCAGGCCGGATTGCGCGAGATCAGCACCAGCACGACGATGGTCGCCAGGTAGGGCAGCATGGACAGCAGCTGGCTGGCCACCTGCACGCCCGTGGCCTGCAGGTGGAACTGCAGCATGGTCACGCCGCCGAACAGGTAGGCGCCCAGCAGCACGCGAGCAGGCCGCCAGGTGGCAAAGGTGGTCAGCGCCAGCGCGATCCAGCCCCGGCCCGACACCATGCCCTCCACCCACAGCGGCGTGTAGACGGTGGAGATGTAGGCACCGGCCAGCCCGCACATGGCGCCGCCGAACACCACGGCCGCCAGGCGGATGCGGCGCACCGGGTAGCCCAGCGCATGGGCCGACTGGGGCGACTCACCCACGGCGCGCAGCACCAGGCCGGCACGCGTGCGGTAGAGGAACCAGACCAGGGCCGCCGCAATGACCACCGCGCCATAGACCAGCGGGTGCAGGCGGAACAGCGCCGTGCCCACCACGGGCAGGTCGGACAGCCAGGGCACGGCGAACTTGGGCAGCTCGGGCAGGCGCGCCTGCACATAGCCCAGGCCCAGGAAGGCCGAGAAGCCCGTGCCGAACAGCGACAGCGCCAGCCCCGTCGCGTACTGGTTGGTGTTCAGCCAGATCACCAGCACGCCGAAGATGGCGGCCAGCAGCGCGCCCGCGCCCATGCCGGCCAGAAAGCCCACGGTGGTGCTGCCCGTGTGGACCACGGCGGCAAAGCCCGCAATGGCGGCGCACAGCATCATGCCCTCGGCACCCAGGTTGACGATGCCGGCCTTTTCATTGATCAGCAGGCCCAGCGCGGCCAGCGCCAGCACGGTGCCGGCGCTGAGCGTGGAGCCCAGCAGCAGTGCGTAGGATTCCATCAGCGGGCCTCCTTGACGGCAGGCGCCGCTGCGGGCGGGACCACGGGCGTGCGGGACACCCAGCGCACGCGGTAGGCCACCAGCGTGTCGCAGGCCAGCAGCGTGAACAGCAGCAGGCCCTGGAACACGCCGGTCAGCGCCTTGGGCAGGCCCAGGCGCGACTGGGCGAGTTCGCCCCCGATATAGAACATGCTCATGAGAATCGCGGAAAAGATCATGCCCACGGGATGCAGGCGGCCGACGAAGGCCACGATGATGGCGGCAAAGCCGTAGCCGGCCGGGACATAGGGCGTGAGCTGGCCCAGCGGGCCGGCCACTTCCAGCGCACCGGCCAGGCCGGCGGCGGCGCCCGAGATCAGCAGCGCCGTCCACAGCGCGCGGCGCGAGGAAAAGCCCGCGTAGCGCGCAGCAGCCGGGGCCAGGCCACCGACCTGCAGCGCAAAGCCGGCGCGGGTGCGGAACAGGAAGACCCACAGCATGGCCGCCGCAGCCAGCGCCAGCAGCAGCCCGATGTTGGTGCGCATGCCCTGCATGAGCTTGGGGATCTGCGTGACGCGCTCGAAGGTCTTGGTCTGCGGGAAGTTGTAGCCCATGGGGTCCTTCCACGGACCGTAGACCAGAAAGCCCAGCACCAGGGTGGCCACGTAGACCAGCATCAGGCTGACCAGGATTTCATTGGCGTTGAAGCGGTCGCGCAGCAGGGCCACGATGCCGGCCCAGACCATGCCGCCGAGCATGCCGGCCACCAGGATGGCGGGCACGATCCACGGCCCCGTGGTCTTGTCCGCCAGCAGCGCCACGCCGCCTGCGGCCACGGCGCCGATCACGAACTGGCCTTCGGCACCGATGTTCCAGACATTGGAGCGAAAGCACACGGCCAGCCCCAACGCGATCAGCAGCAGCGGCGTGGCCTTGACGGCCAGCTCGCCCAGCGCATAGGTGGACTTGACGGGGTCCCAGAAGAAGGCCTGCAGGCCGCGCACCGGGTCCTTGCCCAGCATCACGAACAGGCACACGCCGATCAGCACGGTGATGGCCAGCGCCAGCACGGGCGAACCGTAGGTCCACAGCTTCGAGGCCTGGGGGCGTTGCTCAAGCTTGAACATGGGCGCCTCCCCTGGCGGCATTCTGGGCGGCGTTCGGGGCGGCAGCACCGTCCCACAGGCCGCTCATCCACTCGCCGATCTGCTGCACGGTGGCATCGGCCCGCGCCGCCGAGGGCGACAGCCGGCCCTTGGCCACCACATGCAGGCGGTCACATATTTCAAACAATTCGTCCAACTCCTCGCTGAGCACCAGCACGGCGCAGCCTTCGTCACGCAATTGCAGGATGGCGCCGCGGATCTGCGCGGCCGCCCCCACGTCCACCCCCCAGGTAGGCTGGGAGATGATGAGCAGCTTGGGCCTGGCATCGATCTCGCGGCCCACGATGAATTTCTGCAGGTTGCCGCCCGACAGCGACTGCGCCGCCGCGTTGGGGCCACCGGCCTTGACGTTGAAGCGCGCGATGATGGCGCGCGCCTGCTCCTGCAACTGGCCCATGCGGATCCACCCGCCCGCACCCAGCGCGGTCTTGCGCGTCAGCAGCAGGTTGTGCGCCAGGCCCATGCTGGGCACGGCGCCACGGCCAAGACGCTCCTCCGGCACGAAGTGCAGGCCCAGCGCTCGGCGCCGGCCGGGGCCGAGGCGCCCCGCCTCCCGGCCGGCAATCTGCACCATTTCGGGCGCTGCGCGCGTGTCCTCGCCGGACAGCGCATACAGCAATTCCTTCTGGCCATTGCCCGAGACACCGGCGATGCCCACGACTTCGCCCGCGCGCACATCGAGCTGTATGCCATGCAGGTCCACGCCGAAGGGCTCCGAGCGCGGCAGCGCCAGGCCCTGCACGCGCAGCACGCTGGCGCCGACCTGGGATTCGCGGTGCGTGAGCTCGGGCGGCTCCGAGCCGATCATCAGCCGCGACAGCGAGGCATTGCTCTCCACGGCCGGGTTGCACACGCCGGTCACCTGCCCGCCGCGCAGCACGGTACAGGCCGTGCACAGCGAACGGATCTCGTGCAGCTTGTGGCTGATGTAGAGGATGGAGCAGCCCTCGGACGCCAGGCGGCGCAGCACGACGAAGAGCTTTTCCACCGCCTGCGGCGTGAGCACCGAGGTGGGCTCGTCAAGAATGAGCACGCGCGGGTGCGTGAGCAGAGCGCGGATGATTTCCACGCGCTGCATCTCGCCCACGCTCAGCGTGTGCACGGGGCGGTGAGGATCGACCTCCAGCCCGTAGTCATGCGCCGTGGACTCGATGCGCTTCACCACCTCGGCCAGCGGCAGGCTCTTGTCCAGGCCCAGCCAGACGTTCTCGGCCACGGACAGCGTGTCGAACAGGCTGAAATGCTGGAACACCATGGCGATGCCCAGCTGGCGCGCCTCCTGCGGGTTGCGGATGTGGACCGGCTTGCCATCGACCTCGATGCGGCCCTCGTCGGGCTTGACGGCGCCGTAGATGATCTTCATCAGCGTGGACTTGCCGGCACCGTTCTCACCCAGGATGGCGTGCACTTCGCCGGCGCCCACGGTCAGCGAAATACCGTTGTTGGCCACCACCGCCGGATAGCGCTTGGTGATGCCTGTCAGCTGCAGCCGGGGCGGTGCGGCGGCTGGCAGGGGGACTGTATCGGGGGGATTCATGGCTGGGATTGTCTTTCAATTTCTGCAACAAACTGGAACACAAGTCCTTGAAACCGCCTCGGCGGCCCTCATATCGACCACCACTTTGTTCACCAAAAAGGCGGTTCCTGCCGCCATCGCCTAGCGGGCACGGGACATCAGGGCCACATGCCGCACGGCGTCGCGCAGCCAGCGCGTGGAGGCGCCCATGTGCGTGCGGGCATGCCACAGCTGGTAGTACACCAGCGGCGCGAACTCCACCGGGCAGGGCAGGATCACCAGGGGCAGGCGCTGGCTGAAGCGCTCGCAGAACAGCCGCCCCGTGGTCAGCACCAGCAAGCTGGTGGCCACGATGTCGGGGATCAGGCTGAAATGCGCGCAGCGCGCCGCCACCTGGCGCTGCAGGCCCATGCGGGACAGCTGGTCGTCGATCACGCCGCGCGCGCCCGGGTAGGTGGGCGTGGGCGCGATGTGCTCGGCCTCCAGCCACTGGGCCACGTCCCAGCCGCGGCGCACGGCCGGGTGCTGGGGGCTGACCAGGCAGACCACCTCGTCCTCGAACAGGCTGGCCATGTGCAGGCCCTGCGGCGGCTCGGGCCAGTTGCCGATCACCACGTCCACATCGCCCTGGGCCAGCTGCACCTCGTAGTGCGCGTCGCCGTTGAGGGCCAGGATGTCCACGGGGCAGCCGGGCGCCTCGGTCTTGAGATGGGCCACCAGGCGCGGCAGGAACAGCGGGTCCAGGTAGTCGCTGGCGGCGATGCGGAAGGTGCGCGTGGAGGTACGGGGATCGAAATGGCGCGCATCGCTGAACAGGCCCTCGGCCGCGCGCAGGATGTCGGCGGCCGGCTGCACCATGCGCAGCCCGGCCTCGGTGGGCTGCATGTGCGCGCCCGAGCGCACCAGCAGCGAATCGCCGGCCAGGTCGCGCAGGCGTTTGAGCGCAGCGGACACCGCCGGCTGGTGCATGCCCAGGCGCAATGCGGCACGCGAGACGCTGCGCTCGGTCAGCACCGTGTGCAGCACCCGTATCAGGTGCAGATCAATCTTGTCGAACAGGGCCTGGTCGCGCATGTAGCGAAGCAATCAGCGAAAAAAAGAGCGGTCGCGCCGGGGACGCGCCGCAGGTCATGGGGAGCCCGCAGCGTAACCCAGCCATGACCCCCGCCAGCTAGATACAAGCACCAAGAATGCCCTGGGCAGGGGCGGTTAAACACTTGTGCACGCAGCACATGCAATATGCGAGCCAGTCGACGGCAAACCATTGTCCAAACCTATACAGACTTGCAGACTGTTAGCGTGATTCAATGAAATCGCTTCAAAAGGAAGTGGATTGCAGGAGACAAGACGATGAAACAGCCAACCCCTTTTTCGGGCATGGTGGCCGCAGCCACGCTCGCCAGTGTGCTGACCGCCTGCGGCGGCAGCGGTGACTCAGGCCTGGGTGTCATCGAGATACGCAGCCTGTCCAACCGGGCCGACATGATCAGCGACGGCAATGCCTATATTGAAATTGTGCTGCCCAAGGGCAGCCCGCCCGGTGCGCTGAAGGTGGCGCTCAATGGCACGGATGTCACCGCCCGGTTCGCCCAGCGCGCCAATGGCCGGATTCTGGGCCGGGTCGAGGGATTGAAGGTGGGCGCCAACACCCTCACCGCCACGGCGGCCGGCAGCGCGAGGGCACGGCTGGACATCACCAACCATGGCCGGGGCGATCCCATCTTCGCCGGGCCGCAGACCGCGCCGTGGATCTGCGCCACGCGCAATGGCGCGCAAGCCACCGTTTCCGTGCCGGGCACGGCACTGTCGGCGACCGTGACCACGCGCGTCAGCGGTCTCGATACCGATCCGGTGGATGTCCAGTGCAATACCAGGACCCAGTACACCTACTACTACATGCCCAAGGCCAGGCAAGGCAGCGCCTGCACGATGGGTCCGGCAGGCGCCACGCCCTGCCATGTGGCCTACGACCCATCGCAGCGCCCGGCCGACAGCGAGATCGCCGACTTCACCAACGACCGCGGAGATACGGTCAAGCACCTGCTGCGCATGGAAACTGGCGTCATGGGCCGCGGCACCTTCCAGATCCTGGCCTACCATGACCCCGCGCAGGCCTGGACGCCCTGGGAGCCGCAAAAGGGATGGAACGGCAAGGTGCTGTGGCGATTCGGCGCAGCCGCTTCCGGCAACCGCTTCCAGGAGCCGGCGGTCAACCTCCTCGACCAGTTCAGCGGCAGCCTGCCTTTCGACCCCAACGCGCTCGCGGCAGGCCACATGGTCGTGAAAGCCATGCTGACCAACCACCTGCACAACAACAACGAGTTGCTGGCCGCCGAGAACATGATGCGCATCAAGGAGCATCTGATCGAGAACTACGGCGAAGTGCGCTACACCATGGGCGACGGCGACTCGGGTGGCTCCATGATGCAGACAGTGATCGCCTCCGCCATGCCGGGTCTGCTGCAGGGCATACAGACGGGGCTGAGCTATCCCGATGCGGTATCCACCTGGATGGAAACACGCGACTGCGGCCTGCTGTCCAGCTACTACAGGACGGCCGCAGGACAGGCACTGAGCGACACCGCGAAGGCCGCCATCAATGGCCATCCGGCCAGCTACTGCGACAAATGGGTAGGGAGCTTCATCGCCCCCCAGAACCCCCGGCTGCCCGACAACTGCGGCGTGGGCTTTCCCGCCTCCATCGTCTACGACCCGCGCACACGCGGCCAGGGCGTGCGCTGCTCGATCCACGACATGCTGGTCCCAGTGTTCGGGACGTTCAAGGACACCGACGGCCACACCAAGCCGCAGCTGCCGTATGACAACACGGGCCTGCAGTACGGACTCAAGGCACTGCAGTCGGGCGCCATCAACGCGGAGGCTTTCGTGCAGCTCAACGAAGGCATCGGCAGCTACACCAACGACATGGACTGGACCGGCGGCACTGCGTCCCGGCCGGCAGCCCGCGAGCGGGCCGTGGCCAGCCTGCTGCCCAGGCTCTACAGCAGTGGCCTCACCAGCAACGGCAGGAACCTGTCCCAGGTGGCCATCATTGACTTGCGGCCCGAGGGCGGCAGCGACATCCACATGACCTGGCGCAGCCTGCAGCAACGTGCTCGGCTGGATGCCGCCAACGGCCACCATGACAACCATGTGATCCGTGCCAGCAAGGGTATGGTCCCGCTGCTGATCGCCCCGGCCATGCGACGCGAGGCCTTTGTCATGATGGACCGCTGGCTGACCGCCGTGGAGCGCGACACCACCGGCGCTGCGCTGGCACAGAAAGTGGTGCGCAACAGGCCTTCGGATGTCAGGGATGGATGCATCGCCGCAACGGGAGCCGCCCCCTCGGATCTCGACAAAGTCCTGGCCCTGGACGACCCAGCCTGTCCCCTCAAGCCGACCCTGTCGCCACGCCAGGTGGCCGGAGGCCCGCTCGCGGAGGACATCTACCAGTGCCAGCTCAAGCCCCTTTCGTTCACCAGCCCGGAGTACGCCGGCATCACCTTCAGCCCGGCCCAGCAAACGCGCCTTGCCGCAGTGTTTGCGGCGGGAGTGTGCGACTGGAGCCAGGCCGGAAGGGGCCAGAGCCAGGAGGCGGCCTTCCTGACCGATTTCAGTGCCGGCCCGGCGGGCACCAAGGCCGGGCCTGCGCCGGTCTCGCGCAACGATTGAGCTGCACCCTGCGCGAAGTCCCGCAGGGGTCCGGGGGCCGGTGATCAGGGTTTGCAGCGTGCCAATTCATGCAATGAAGCAGCAGACTTTCATTGAAGATTTGCATCAAGCACCATGCAGCCGCCCACGATCAACGCCGTCCTCAAGTCCGCGCCCTTTGCGCCCCACCTGAGCAGGGCCCACCTGCTCAGGTTGCGGCGGGAGGTGCTGTTGCGGCACATACCGGCCGGCACCCCGCTTTGCCACAAGACGCACCGGGCCGGCCACTGGGCCGGCGTCGTCCAGGGAGCGGTCAAGATCCATGCGCTGTCGCCTACCGGGCGCAGCACCACGCTGGCCACCTTTACCCCGGGTTGCTGGTTCGGCGAGGGCACACTGCTCAAGCACGAATGCTGGCCATTCGACGCGACGGCGATCGAGGATACGCTGGTGGCGCTGATGCCGGCCAGCACCTTTCACTGGCTGCTGGAGCGCAGCCTCGGCTTCAACCGCTTCCTGCTGGACCAGCTCAATGCGCGCCTGGGCCAGTTCATCGGCCGCTGCGAGCATGCACGGCTGCACCATTCCAGCCGCCATGTGGCGCACTGCATCTCGGAGCTGACCGATTCGAGGCTGTATCCGGACACCGGCAACCGGCACCTGGGCATGTCGCAGGAGGAGTTGGCCAGCCTGGCCGGCGTGTCGCGCCAGATCGTCAATCGCACCCTGGGGGAGCTGGAGGACATCGGAGCCGTCCGCGTCTCCTATGGCGCATTGACACTGATCGATCCCGAGGGACTGCGGCGCTTCAGCGAATCCTTCGAGTGAGGCACGGCCCCGGCGCTCAGGCCGCCTCCAGCACCTCGACGCGGTTGCGGCCCTTGCGCTTGGCCGCATAGCAGGCCATGTCGGCCGAGCGCAGCGCGCTGCTGACCGTGTGCTGGCGGGCATCGAGCACCACCATGCCGACGCTGGCGCCCATCAGGTAGCGCTGGCCCTCGTGCGCGCCTTCCCAGTCCTGCACGGCCATGCACAGGCTTTGCGCCAGCAGCATGCCCTGCTCCGCCGAGGTGCCCGCCAGCAGCACGGCGAATTCATCACCGCCCAGGCGCGCCACCCAGCCCAGCGGCCGGACCACGCTGTCGATCAGCCGGGCCATGTGGCACAGCACCTCGTCGCCCGCCGCATGGCCGCCCTGCTGGTTGACGTGGGCGAAGTGGTCCAGGTCCAGGAACAGGATCACGCCATGCTGCTGCAGGCCGACGGTCTCCTCCGCCGCCTCTTCCTCAGCCTCTTGCGCCTCCTCTACCGTGGCGACGGCGGTGTTGTCGCTGTGCTGCAGGGCGGATTCACCCTGCTGCAGCGCCTCGGCCGGCAGGCGCTGGGCGGCACTGCATTCCTGCAGCCATTCATGCAGGCGCATGGCAAAGGCCTCGCGATTGGGCAGCAGGGTCAGCGGATCATGCATGGCCTTCCAGCCCGGCTGCTCGCGCACCAGTCGCTGCATGGTCACGTCCTCGACCACCCAGACCAGGGTGGGGTCTGCCGGCACCACGGCGCGCGGCTCCAGGCCGCGCTGCAGGCGCTGCAGGCTCTGGCCGTGCAGGCGCACCCAGATGGGGCGGCCGTCCTTGCGGACAAAGCACTGCTCGCTGTCGAACTGGCCGTACATGTCCAGGTCCTTGCGCACGCGCTCCAGCAATTGGATGTGCGCCGCGTCGGAGGCGCACAGCTGGCGTATCGCCTGCCCCTGCAGCTCGCGCGGCGGGTAGCCGAGCATGCGCGCGGCCTGCAGGCCCACCAGCTCCAGATGCGCCGACCGCGTGACCACCAGGCCCACGGGCGCGTAGTCCATCAGCGTCTGCAGCTGCAATTGCAACCGGCCGACCTCGTGCCCCTGCTCCTGCCCCAGCTGCCCCAGGCGATGCAGGGCCTGCCACAGCGTGGAGGCTTCGCCCCAGGCATGGGTCCAGGGCATGCGCCAGCCGCCTTCCTCCGCATGGCCCGGCTCGGGTTCGGGCGCGGGATCGGGCTCCTCGGCCATCAGCCTTCCCTGGCTCGCCAGCCATTGGCGTGCAGTGCGGTGCAGGGCCGCCATGGGTTCGGTGACCAGGATCAGCAGCAGGACCAGCAGGCCAGCGACACCGGCCACGGCGGCCATCAGCCACCACAGCACGCGCGGCGCCAGGCTGGGCGCAATGGCTTCCTCGGGGGTGATCCTGACCACCAGCCACTGCGGCAGCGGCATGCCTGCCGTCGTCACCAGGTAGCCCGCGCGCCGCTGGGTGTCGGGGCCCACCTGCACTGCGCCGGCCGCGGGGTCCTGCAGCCAGTCCGCGCCCAGGCCAGGCTCGGCCTCGGCGCGCGCCGACCAGCGCGAGGGGTCGGAATGGGCCAGGATCTGCCCGTCACGCTGCATGACCAGCAGGCGCCCGCCGGAGCGCGAGGGATCGATGCTGGGCGGCAGCAAGGCCTGGGCGGACATGCGCACTCCGGCCGACAGCACGCCGCTGACCGTGCCGTTGCCGGTGCGCAGCGGCACGGCGTACAGCAACTCCATCATTCCGGGATCGGCCCCCTTGCGCACCATGGTGGAGACCACGGGCCGGCCATCGGCCAGACTGCGCCGCATCACGTCGCGCACGCCTTCGTCCAGATCGACCAGGGGCTCGGAACGGCCGCCGCGCAGGCTGAGCTGCAACTGGCCACGCGCGTCGGCCAGTTGCAGGGTGTCGAACAGCCGCACGGATGCGTCTCCGCGCAGCATCTCGCCCATCAGCCGGCTCGGGTCGCTGCCCTGGTCGGCAATGCCCTGGGCCAGCACCCACAGCAGGCGCTGCTGCTGCTCCAGCCGCGCGGCCAGCATGCGCGCCACGGTATCGACCTCGTCGGCCTGCCGGGCCATGGCGCGCTCCAGTGTCTGCTGGCGCATGTTGTGCGAGACCCACCAGGCACTGCCAAGGCCCGCCAGCAGCACGGCCGCAGCGGCCAGCGCCAGCACCGTGCAGCGCATGGCGCCCCAGCCTGTGGCCGCGCGCGGCCGCGAGGGTGAATCCGGCAGCTGCGGAGCATCCTGGGATGCCAGCAGTGCCTGGAAAAAGGGAGATCGGCGGGCGTCCAGTGACATGACGCCATCAATATATGCAGGCCCGAAAGCCGTCCCACTGGGTGGAACCCGCGAACCAGTGGATACCCCGCCCCGCAAGGCCCGGCGCTTGCAGGCCGGCACCCGTCAGCGGCGTGGGAATCAGCCTACTGCGAGCACTTCGAGGGCCGCCGGCTTGGGCAGATCGATGACATTGCCCCGGCCCGCGATGAGTCCGTGCTCACGCAACTGGCGCAGCACGCGCGAGAAGGTCTCGGGCGCAATGCCGAGCTGAGCGGCGATCAGCCGCTTGCGCAGGTGCAGCGTCACGCGCAGGCCGCCAGCTTCGTGCGGCATGGCATGGCACAGCAGCCACTGGGCGCAGCGCGCCTCGGCGTCCTTGGACAGGCGACTCACCGCCAGCTCGGTCTGCGCGCAGTAGGCCTGGGCCATGTCCTGCAGCAGTTGCTGGGCGGGCGACGGCAGCTGCGAGACGGCCTTCAGGAAGTCGGTCTGGGGAAGTTGCTGCACGCGGACATCGCTGTCGGCCAGCATGTCCAGGCTGCTGCCGCGCCGCTGCAGCACAAAGGCCGCATCCAGCCAGGCCGGCCCTTCCACGACACCCAGCTGGTGGCGCATCTGCCCACCCTGGCCTATGCCCAGGAGCACGCGACCGCGCTCCAGATACATCACCGTATCCGGCGACTGCCGACGCAGCCTGAGCCAGGTACCCGCGGCCAACACCTGGGCGGAACCCGGCGCGAAGGCGAAAGCTTGCAAGGAAGACAGGGCGAACATGCATGCAACTTTGCCGGCTTTGCTCCCGCCGCGTTTTGAGCCATGTCAATCCACCCCCAGCACACCGGTCCGCAGGCGGCATACTTGTCACAAAAATGTCACCAGTGAAACGTAATGTATCCAGCTGAAAAGTTGAGCCCATGATCGATCCCCAGATGCTCGCCAGCCTGCCCGCTGCCGCGGCCGTGCTCTCCGCCGCCGTGCGGTCCGGCGCAGGCCCCGTGGCGCAGCTCATGCGCGCGGGCGGCCTGTACTGCGTCTTCCAGCCGCTGGCCGATCTGCGCAGCGCCAGCATCTACGCGCACGAGGCGCTGATCCGCGGCCCCCATGGAACGCCACTGCACACGCCCGACGCCCTGCTCAAGGGGGCGGCGGCCGAGGGCATTCTTCGGGAATTCGAGCTGCTGGCGGTCTGCGTGGCGCTGCAGGACTGGGGCCGGCAGAGTGCGCCGGGCCGGCTGTTCGTCAACCTCAGCGCCCAGGCGCTGGTGCAGGCCGTGGGGGTCTGCGGCCCCGGCATGGTCGGGGACACGGTGCGCAGCTTCGGCGTGCAGGCCCGCTCCCTGGTGGTGGAGATCACCGAACATGACCATGTGACCGACATGCCCGCCGTCTGCGCCGCCGTGAAGGCCGTGCATGCCACGGGCGCGCGCCTGGCGCTGGATGACTTTGGCGACGGCCGCTCCAGCCTGCGCCTGTGGTCCGAGGCCAAGCCCGACTTCGTCAAGATCGACAAATACTTCATCCACCAGATCGAGCAGCGCCCGGCCACGCTGCAGCTGCTGCAGGCCATCAAGGGCATTGCCGAGGTCTTCGGCACCACGCTGATTGCCGAAGGCATAGAGACCGAGGACGAGCTGCGCACCCTGCGCGACCTGGGCATTCCGTATGGCCAGGGCTGGCTGCTGGGCCGCCCTGCCGAAACCGCCCAGCCCCAGATCAGCATGCAGGCGCGCAGCGTGGCCCAGGACCCGCGCGTGGCCGTGCTGCCCCACCAGGGACACAGCGCACGCCCGGGGGTGCTGCGCAATCTGATGGTGATGCAGGCGCCCTGCGTGGTGCCCACGGCCAGCAACGACGAGGTGGCCGAGCTGTTCCAGGCCGGCCAGCAGCTGCATGCCATTGCCGTCGTGGAGGCCGGCCGGCCGCTGGCGCTCATCAACCGCCAGCAGTTCATGAACCACTACGCCACGCTGTACTTCCGCGAAGTGCACGGGCGCAAGCCCTGCCTGGCCTTTGCCAACGTGCAGCCGCGCATCGTGGAGCTCGATTGCGATGTGGACCAGCTCGTGGGCATCCTGACCTCGCAGGACCAGCGCTACCTGAGCGATGGCTTCATCGTCACCGACAACGGCCGCTATGTGGGCCTGGGCACGGGCGAGCAGCTGGTGCGCCGCGTGACCGAGGCCCGCATCGAGGCCGCGCGCCATGCCAATCCGCTGACCTTCCTGCCCGGCAACATCCCCATCAGCCTGCACATGCAGCGACTGCTGGACAGCGGTGCCGGCTTCGTGGCCTGCTACGCCGACCTCAACCACTTCAAGCCCTTCAACGACCACTACGGCTACTGGCGTGGCGACCAGATGATCCGCCTGGTGGCGCGGCTGGCCGTGGCGCACTGCGATGCGCGGCGCGACTTCGTGGGCCATGTGGGCGGGGACGACTTCATGCTGCTGCTGCAAAGCGAGGACTGGCAGCGGCGCTGCGAAGGCATTGTGGGCGCCTTCGCCAGCGAGGCGCGCCAGCTGTTCGACGACCAGGCGCGCGAGGCCGGAGGCATCTGGGCCGAGGACCGCCACGGCATCCGGCGATTCTTTGCCTGCACCACGCTGTCCATCGGCGTGGTGCGCGTCACGCCGGGCAGCGTGCTGGCACCCGAGGACATCGCCAACCTCGCGGCCCTGGCCAAGCAGCAGGCCAAGGCGCAAAGCCTGCCGGGGCGCGGCGCCATCGCGCTGCACACGCCGCGCGATGAAGCGCGGCGCCCGGCCCTGCACGGCACCGCAGCAGCCTGGCCTGCCTGAAACAGAAAGCCCGCAGGCTCTTGCGAGGCTGCGGGCTGGTGGCTGGCCGCCGAACGCTGACAGCAAACGCCGACAGCGTCTGGGCGCGGCCCAGCGATCAATTCACCGATGCACCAGACTCGTACCAGCGCTTGACCATGCTGCGCTCGTCATCGTTCAGGGCACCCGGATTGCCAAAGGGCATCTTGCGCAGTTGCACCACCTGCTGGTAGATCTGCTGGGCGTGGGCCTTGACCTGCTCGGGCGAGTCCAGACGCACATTCTTTTGCTGCAGGGCGGCACCGTGGCAGACCACGCAATGCTGCTGGAAGAAGGGCGCCATCTGGGCGTAGCCCACGGCGCCGTCGGCGGCGGGAGCAGCGGTCGCAACGGGTGTAGCAGCTTCGGCACCGGGCGCCGCCGTCGCAGCGGGCTCGGCACCAGCAGGCGCCTGCACGGCGGCCGGAGCCGCTGCGGGGGCTGCGGCAGGCGCAGACACAGGGGCGGCGGCAGGCGCCGGTGCAGGCTTGAGCCAGACGGCCGTGCCGATCAGCACCAGCACGCCGACCAGAGCGTAGGGCCAGGGATGGGCATTGCGGCCCAGCTTGAAGCCGTGGCGCATCACGAAGAACTGGCGGATGGCAGCGCCCGCGAACATCATCAGGATCAGCACCAGCCAGTTCAGCTCATGGCTGTACAGCCAGCCGTAGTGGTTGGACAGCATGGCGAACAGCACCGGCAGCGTGAAGTACGTGTTGTGCACGCTGCGCTGCTTGCCGCGCTTGCCGTGGATGGGGTCCACGGGCTGGCCTTCCTTCAGGGCCTTCACCACCGTGCGCTGGCCGGGAATGATCCAGAAGAACACGTTGGCGCTCATCGAGGTCGCCAGCATGGCGCCCATCAGCAGGAAGGCGGCCTGGCCCGGGAAGATGTGGCAGGCCAGGAAGGCCGCAATGCACACCAGCACCAGCACCATGGCGCCCACCGTGGCGTCGCCGTTCTTCTTCTGGCCGAAGACGCGGCAGATGCCGTCGTACAGCAGCCAGAACACGACCAGGAAGGCCAGGGCCGAGGCAATGGCCGCAGCCGAGCCCATGGCGTTGGGATCGGCCGGATTGACGAGGTAGATCTTGGCGTTCCACAGATACGACACCGTCAGCAGCGCAAAGCCGCTGAGCCAGGTGGTGTAGCTTTCCCAGTAGAACCAGTGCAGGTGGTCCGGCAGCTTGGGTGGGGAGACATTGAACTTGACGGGGTGGTAGAACCCACCGCCGTGCACGGCCCAGAGTTCGCCGCTGACGCCCTGCTTCTTGAGATCGTCATCGACAGGCGGCGTCAGGCTGCTGTCGAGGAAGACGAAATAGAAGGAGGAACCGACCCAGGCGATGGCCGTAATGACGTGGAGCCACCGCAACAGCAGGTTGGCCCAGTCGAGAATGTAGCTTTCCATAGCTCTCAACCTTGGCAGCGTGGGGGCCGCCGGTGTTCAACCTGCTCACCACTGCGGGCGCTCTGAGCAGAAGAAAAAGGCCGCGCACCCGGTAGATATACCGCCGGTGCACCGCTGCGACCATTTCGTAGACACAAAGTGTATGCAATTTTTCGATAGCCAGCCGGCTTGCGCGACATCAATTCACTAGAGATTTCCCTGATTCTGCGCGGGCGCGGCACTGCGCCGCTGCAGCAGCTGCGCCGCCACGGCCACCGCGATCACCTCAGGCTCCTTGCCCTTGATGCCTGGCACGCCGATGGGGCAGGTCACATGGTCCAGCTCCGCATCGCTGAAGCCGCGCTCGCGCAGCCGGCGCCGGAAGGTGGCCCATTTGGTGGCGCTGCCGATCAGGCCCACATAGGGCAGGTCGCCGTGCTGGCGCTGGCGGCTCAGGCATTGGGCGACCACCTCCAGGTCCTCGGCATGGCTGAAGCTCATGATCAGCACCTGGGAGCCAGTGGGCAGGTCGGCCACGGCGGACTGCACGGGATCGGAGTATTCACACTGCACGAGCTCGTGCTCCTCCTCGGGGAAGACCGAATCGCGGCTGTCCACCCACATCACGCGGTAGGGAAGATTGCACAGCAGGCGCACCAGCGCATGGCCGACGTGGCCTGCGCCGAACAGCGCCACGCAGTCGCGTGGCGGCTGCAGCCGTTCGCGCAGCATGTCCATGCGGCCCTGGGGCACCAGCACGAACCTCAGCATCACCACGCCGCCGCAGCACTGGCCCAGGCTGGGTCCCAGCGGATAGCGGTGCTGGTGCTCGGCGAGGGCGGGACCGGCCTGCCCAGGCTGTCCGGGCTGTCCGGGCTGTCCGGGCAATCGGGCCTGAAGCGCCGCGTCGCGCAGCAGGCTGCGCGCGCGGTCGATGGCGTCGAACTCCAGGTGCCCGCCGCCAATGGTGCCGGCCACGCGGTCGGCAAACACGGCCATCCAGGCGCCGCGCTCGCGCGGCACCGAGCCGCGCGACTCCATCACCTCGACCCAGCACAGCGGCCCCTGCGCAAGGCCCTGCTCGACTTTCTTGAACGTGTCACTCCACATGGGCGCACCTGACAGCCCGTCGTGGCGCCTGCGGGCTTCGTTGGAATTTGTTGCGGGATTTTCCGCTGCGGCACTTGAGTTTTGCGCTCCGACTGCCGGTGCCGCAGCGTTTCAGGATACGCTCGCAATCATGCCCGATTCCCCCGATTCCTCTCAGCACAGTTCCGTGCAAAAGCCACGTTCCGGCCGTCCCTGGCTGTGGGCGGGACTGATGGCCGCCATTGCCTCCCTGGTCACGGCCTGCAAGTCGCCACCCGGCCCCGGCCCGCGCCCCGACGAAGCCACCTCCAGCGCACAGCTGCAATACCGCAAGGTGGCGGCCAACCATCTGTACGCGCGCAATGCCGAGCGCATCTACAAGGGCCAGCTGCCGCCCATGCTCTACGCGATCGGCGTGCTGCAGGTGCAGATCGACCGCAACGGCCAGGTCCAGCGCCTGCACTGGATGCGCGCGCCCAGCCATGCCCCCGAAGTGGTGAGCGAGATCGAGCGCCTGGTGCGCGCCGCCGCGCCCTTCCCCGCCCCGGCCGGCGCCGCCCGCATCACCTATACCGATACCTGGCTCTGGGACAAGTCCGGCCGCTTCCAGCTCGACACGCTGACCGAAGGCCAGCTCTGAGCTTCAGCACGGTTCAGGCAGATTCACGCGGCTGGCCGTCGGCAAAGCTCCTGGCGCTTCTGAGCAGGCAGGTCACGGCATACAGCACCAGGTCGTCCGGGGCATCGTCGTTCACGCGGTCGATGACCTCGATGGCATAGCCCAGGTCCTGCGATAACTGCGGCAGCACGCCTGCCGCGCGGTGGCCGGCCTGCAGGCTGGCCACTGCCAAGTCAGCGCTGGCGTGGTAGCCGCGCAGCAAATCACGCGCGGCACACACCATGGCCGAGTCGGCGCGCTCTGCATGCAGCTCCAGCACGCCCAGGGCCGCGCCCATGTGGCACAGCGCATCGACCGCCAGCACCTCCTGGTGCTGTGGTGAGTATCTTCGGTGACTGCGGCCCGATGGGTTGACTGTCTTCATGGCTCCCCTTGCGCGGGACCGTGCTGGTCCCGAAGCAACAATACCTTTCAGGTCCCTTGCAGTCAATACCTTTCCGGTCCATGATTGCCGGCGATGAAACAGACCGATCCTCAGTACAAGCTGCGCCTGCCGCAGGAACTCAAGGACCTCGTCGAGGAGGCAGCCAAGCGCACCGGCCGTTCCATGAACGCCGAAGTCGTGGCCCGGCTGCAGACCACGTTCGAGGCCCCTCTGCTCGGCCGCCTGTCGGCCGCGACGGACCCTGCGCTGGAATGCGAGGAGCCCGTGAGCATCTACGACATCAAGATGAGCGCCGAAGCCGTGGAGCGCATCGAAAAGCGCCTCGAACGCATAGAGCAGGCCGTGCTCCCGCCCGCTGCGCCGGGCAGCGCCAATGAAGACGGCGCCGCTGGCGCCGACTGAGACGACCGCACAAAGAAAAACCGGCCCGCAGGCCGGTTTCGTTCAAAGGCCCCTCAGGGCCGGGATCACTCGACCACCTTGGTGATCTTCGAGCCCTGCAGCGACACGCCGGCTTCCAGGCCCGCATTGGTCAGCACATAGCTGGTCACGGGGCCCTGGGCGGTCGTGGTGTCCACGCTGCCATTGGCGCCCACCTTGCCTGCGGCCACCGTGGCATCGGCGCCCACGGACCAGCCATCGCTGGCCAGGAACTTGTCCAGCGCTTCCTGGGTGTTGAACACATAGATCACAGCCTTGGACTGGCCACCGGCCTGCCAGCCCACCGAGGCGCCTGTCGTGCTGTAGTAGCCCTTGTTCTGGCCGCCGACGCGCAGCACGCCGCGGCCATGCTCGACACCGATGACGAAGCTGCCGCCGATCACCGAGGGGAAGATCAGCACGCCCTTGGAACGGGCCACCATTTCCTTGGAGCCTGGCGCCGTCTGGTACAGCCGCTCCAGCGCGGCGTTGGCGCGCGCATTGACGGTGGTGGCATCAGCGCGCGGTGCGGACTGGGTTTCCGGCTTGGTGGTGGTGCAGCCGACCATGGCAATGCTGCCGGCCGCCAGTGCAGTGGCCATCACGACGGTACGCAAAGAAAACTGACGCATGGGAAAACCTGCCTTTCTTGATTGGACGTTTTGGGGAGACCCCATCGGTTCATTGGATTGATCACCTTGCCTCCCGGTCCCGGGCACCCCTTCCAGTGCTCGCAAACCGTTTCTGAGACAGGCTGGGGATGATGCTAGGCCGCTTTGCGGTACTTGTGATGAGACATGTCACAAGTTGCGCCATAGGACTACAGGCCCGCAGGAAATGTCTGAAAATCCCGTGCCGGGCCGCCACAGCCGACACCGAAAGCGCGCTGATGCCAGAATGCACGCACAGCAACACCCGGCCCACCGGGCCTATCCACACCGAGGGAGTTCATGAAGTTCTGGAGCCACTTTCACCATCCCCAGGCAGCCATGGTGCTGCTGCGCGTCACGCTCGCGGTCCTGTTGCTTTTTCACGGCTGGGCCAAGCTGCGCTACGGCATAGGCAGCATCGAGCGCATGGTGGAGTCCACGGGCGCACCGGGCTGGCTGGCCTATGCGGTCTATCTGGGTGAGGTGGTGGCGCCGCTGCTGCTGCTGGTCGGCCTGTGGGTGGTGCCTGCGGCGCTGGTGATTGCGATCAACATGGTCGTGGCCTTTGCGCTGGTGCACACGGGCCAGGTGATGCAGCTGCACAGCTCGGGAGGCTGGGCGCTGGAGCTGCAGGCCTTCTTCTTCATCACGGCCCTGGTCGTGGCCATGGGGCACGCCAAGGGCAAGTAGCACGCACGCTTGCTGGAGCCCCAAAAGCAACGGCCCGCAATGCGGGCCGTTCGTCATTTCAGGTTTCACTCCAGGCCATCCCCCGACAGCCTGCGCCTGCAGTCCAGGGCTCAGGAGCCCCGGTACGTGGAATAGCTCCAGGGGCTGACCAGCAGGGGCACGTGGTAGTGCTGGTCGGCATGGGCCACGCCGAAGTCCAGGCTCACCTTGTTGAGGAAGTTGGGCTCGGGCAGTTGCACGCCACGGGCCTTGAAGTAGGCCGCCACGTCGAAGGTCAGGCGGTAGGTGCCGGTCCTGAGGCTGTTGTTGTCGAACAGCGGCGCATCGGTGCGGCCGTCGTGGTTGAGCACCAGGCTCTTGATCAGCGTGGCCTGGTCGCCATCGGTGGAATACAGCGCGACAGCCATGCCGGCTGCGGGGCAGCCATTCATGGTGTCGAGGACGTGGGTGCTCAGGCCCATGGAAATCTCCTGTGCGGCGGGAGCTGGCCCGCCCGGTTGTCATTGGTTGGTCAATGCACGGAGCGCGGCGCGCGACAGCACTCGCGGCCCTGCCCTGCATTCGCAAAGTGTATACAGTTTTTGTACGCCCTTGAAGGGCGTTGCACGGCCGACGCCTAGGCAGATACCCGCACTTTCGGCGCCCGGGCCGGCGCGCGGGAAGCCTGCCGACGCCATGCTTCTACACTGTGGTCCGCCGCCGTCCTGGCCGCAGGACCCTCCGGCCGGCGCACACAGGGCGGCACAGGACTCGCGCTCTTTTTCCACTGTTCCACTGTTTCATCTGCCAAGGAGATACCGATGCAACTTCGCTCCCCCTTGCTTGCAACCAGCCTGGCGCTGGCCATTGCCAGCCTGGCCGCCTGCAGCAGCACGCAGCCGCCCGCGGCTTCGGCGGCGCCAGCACCCGTGGCCGCAGCGCCTGCCCCGGCAGCGGCGCCCATCACGCAGAGCAGCGCGGCCCAGGCCGCCAGCGCCGCCTATGACTTCGACATGGATGTGTTCCATCCCGTCGTTGGCAGGAGCGGCATGGTGGCCAGCGAGCAGGAGCTGGCCTCGCGCATCGGCCTGCAGATCCTGAAGTCCGGCGGCAATGCGGTGGACGCCGCCGTGGCCATGGGCTTTGCGCTGGCCGTGGCCCTGCCCAACGCAGGCAACATCGGCGGCGGCGGCTTCATGGTGGTGCATGACGCCAAGAGCGGCAAGAACATCGCGCTGGACTTCCGCGAGGTCGCGCCCTCCAAGGCCACGCGCGACATGTACGTGGGTGCGGATGGCAAGGTCATCGACGGCAAATCGCTCTACACCCACTACGCCGTGGGCGTGCCCGGCACCGTGGCCGGCATGGAGCATGCGCTGAAGAAATGGGGATCGCTGCCCTTGTCCACGGTGATTGCGCCGGCCGCAAAGCTGGCCGACAAGGGCTTTACGGTCAGCGAGACCCTGGCCAAGATCCTGGAGCAGGAAAAGAAGAACATGGGCCAGTGGCCCGCCACCCAGGCCATCTTCTGGCGCAACGGCGAGCCCCTCAAGCGTGGCGACCGCCTGGTGCAAAAGGACCTGGCGCAGTCGCTGCGCCTGATCGGCCAGCAGGGCTCCAAGGTGTTCTACGAAGGCTCCATCGCCCGCAAGATCGCGGCCGAGATGGCGCCGCATGCAGGCGCCCTCTCGCTGCAGGACCTCAAGAGCTACAAGGTCGCCGAGCGCGAGCCGCTGCGCGGCACCTACCGCGGCTACGAGATCGTGACCATGCCGCCTCCGTCCTCCGGCGGCGCCCACCTGATCCAGATCCTCAACATGATGGAACGCTGGCCCATGAACCAGTGGGGCGTCAACAGCGCGCAGAGCATCCACTACATGGCGGAAAGCATGAAGCTGGCCTATGCCGACCGTGCCGAATACCTGGGTGATCCCGACTTCGTGACCGTGCCGCTCAAGGGCCTGACCTCCAAGCGCTATGCCGAGGCACTGGCCGCCGGCATCGACCCCTACCAGGCGCGCGCCGGCAAGGACATCCGGCCCGGCAAGCCCCAGCCCTACGAGAGCGACCAGACCACGCACTACTCGGTGGTGGACAAGGCGGGCAACGCCGTGGCCGTGACCTATACGCTGAACACCAACTTCGGCAGCGGCATCGTGGCCAAGGGCACGGGCATCCTGCTCAACAACGAGATGGACGATTTCTCGGCCAAGCCCGGCGTGGCCAACGCGTATGGACTGGTCGGCGGCGATGCCAATGCAGTGGCCGCAGGCAAGCGCCCGCTGTCGTCGATGACGCCGACCATGGTGCTCAAGGGCGGCAAGCCCGTGCTGGTCACCGGCAGCCCCGGCGGCGCACGCATCATCACCACCGTGCTGCAGACCGTGGTCAACACCATCGACTTCGGCATGAACCCGGCCGAGGCCGCCGCCACGCCGCGCTTTCACCACCAGTGGACGCCCGATGAGCTGCGCGTGGAAAAGGGCATCAGCCCCGACACCGTGGCCCTGCTCAAGTCGCGCGGCCACAACGTTGCCGTGAAGGCGTCGATGGGCCGCACGCAGACCATCGAGCTGCGCGACGGCATGCTCTACGGCGCCTCCGACCCGCGCAACCCCGACGGGCAGACACTGGGATATTGACCCCCTGAGGCGCTGCGCGCCTTCCCCCTTCTCGCTTCGCGGAGGGGGACGACACCCTCGGTGCGGGGCGGCCCTTCCTCGGTGTCCCTGAGTTGGGCCGTGGCGGCTTTACAAAGTGTTCGCCTTGCGCAGGTCTTTAAGCATGCAGCGCATGCGTTTCATTGCAAGAAAAAGCCGCGCCCGTTGCCGAGCGCGGCTTTTCACAACAGGGCGGCGCAAGGCCGCCCTCCCACCAATCGTTGTCTCAAAGGCCGGCCATCAGTCCTGGACCTTCTGGCCCACTTCGAAGTTGGCCTGGATCTCCAGCGCACGCACCATGCCCGAGTGATCCCAGTTCGCGCCGCCGTGGGCCACGCAGCTGTTGAACAGCTCCTGCGCCTGGGCGGTGTTGGGCAGGGACACGCCGAGCTGGCGCGCGCTGCTCAGGGCCAGGTTCAGGTCCTTCTGGTGCAGCGAGATGCGGAAGCCCGGGTCGAACGTGCGCTTGATCATGCGCTCGGCATGCACTTCCAGGATCTTGGACGAGGCAAAGCCGCCCAGCAGCGCCTCGCGCACGCGGGCCGGGTCGGCACCGGCGCGCGACGCGAACAGCAGGGCCTCGGCCACGGCCTCGATGTTCAGCGCCACGATGATCTGGTTGGCCACCTTGGCGGTCTGGCCGTCGCCGTTGCCGCCCACCAGGGTGATGTTCTTGCCCATGCGCTCGAACAGCGGCTTGACGCGCGCGAACACGTCCTCCGGGCCGCCGACCATGATGGACAGCGTGGCGTTCTTGGCGCCCACCTCGCCGCCGGAGACCGGCGCATCCAGGTACTGGGCGCCGATGGCCTCGATGCGGCGAGCGAAGTCCTTGGTGGCCACGGGCGAGATGGAGCTCATGTCCACCACCACCTTGCCGCTGCTGCCCTTGAGGCCGGCGGCCACGCCGTCCTCGCCGAACAGCACCTTCTCGACATCGGGCGTGTCGGGCAGCATCAGGAAAATGATGTCGGCCCGCTCGGCCACGCCGCGCGCCGTGGTGCACTGGGTGGCGCTGCTCTCGGCGATCTGCGCGGGGATCTTGCCCAGGGTGTTCACGAACAGCTGGTGGCCAGCCGTGAGAAGGTGGCCTGCCATGGGCGCGCCCATGATGCCCAGGCCCACGAAACCAAGCTTGAGAGAGGATGCATTCATGCTGTGTACTCCTTGTCGTTTTTGAAAAGCTGAGAAAACTTTGGCGGCGCTCAGGCGGCGACTGCCGCGCGCACGCTGGTGTGGGCGTCCAGCCAGCCCAGGCCCGATTCGGTATCGCGCGCGGGCTTGTACTCGCAGCCCACCCAGCCCTGGTAGCCGATGCGGTCCAGGTGCGCGAACAGGAAGGGGTAGTTGATCTCGCCCGTGCCCGGCTCGTTGCGGCCCGGGTTGTCGGCCAGCTGCACGTGGCCGATGCGGGCCAGGTGCTTTTGCAGCGTGGCCGCCAGCTCGCCCTCGGTGCGCTGCGCGTGGTAGATGTCGTACTGCACGAAGGCGTTGGGCGCGCCCACCTCGTCGAGGATGGACAGGGCCTCGTCCGTGCGGTTCAGATAGAAGCCGGGAATGTCGAAGGGGTTGATGGGCTCGATCAGCAGGCGCAGATTGGCCGCGCTCAGCGCCGATGCGGCAAAGCGCAGGTTGTCCACGAAGGTGCGGCGCAGCAGCGCGGCATCGGCACCGGCTGGCGCCTTGCCGGCCAGGCAGTTGAGCTGGGGCACGCCCAGCGCATGGCCATAGGTCACGGCCTTGGCCACGCCGGCGCGGAACTCGTCCACACGGTCGGGGTGGCAGGCAATGCCGCGCTCGCCCGCATCCCAGTCGCCGGCCGGCAGGTTGTGCAGCACGATCTGCAGGCCGTGGGCGTCCACGCGCTCCTTGATCTCTTCGACCGTGTGGGCGTAGGGAAACAGGAATTCCACGGCCTCGAAGCCGGCGCGCGCCGCGCGCTCGAAGCGGTCGAGGAAGGGCACCTCGGTGAACAGCATGCTGAGGTTGGCAGCAAAACGGGGCATGTCAGAAGTCTCCGGTAGTCGTTTGGTGGGTGGGTGGCGGCAGGGCACGCAAGGCGCCCCGCCGGTAAAAATGCCCAAGGGGCAATGGAAATCGGAACCCCCGAGTGCCTGCACCGCGCGCAATGCAGGCATTGGCGCAGCGCCAGCCAGGGATGCCAGGCAAGGGCCGCCCCGCAGCGATGGCGTCGTCCCCCTCCGAAGAGAGGGGAAGCGGCGCAGCCGCTCAGGGGGTGCCTTGCTTCAATCCAGCAGGGCCAGGGCGCTGGGCACGTCGGCAGGCGCTGCGGCCAGGTCCTCGAACTCGATCACGTTGTCGATCTCGGCGCCCATGGAGATGTTGGTCACGCGCTCCAGGATGACCTCGACGACGACCGGCGTGCGGTGCTCGGCCATCCAGGCCTCGGCCTGCTGCATGGCGGGCGCGAAGTCCTCGGGACGGTGCACGCGGATGGCCTTGCAGCCCAGGCCCTCGACCACCTTGACGTGGTCCACGCCATAGCCCTTGGACTCTTCCTTGTCGTCGACATTGATGTTATCGAAGGCCAGTTGCACGCAGTAGTCGATGGAGAAGGCGCGCTGCGCCTGGCGGATCAGGCCCAGGTAGCTGTTGTTGACCAGCACATGGATGTAGGGCAGCTTGAACTGCGCGCCCACGGCTAGCTCCTCGATCATGAACTGGAAGTCATAGTCGCCCGACAGCGCCACGATCTTGCGGGCCGGGTCGGCCACGCGCACGCCCAGGGCGGCCGGCACGGTCCAGCCCAGCGGGCCGGCCTGGCCGCAGTTGATCCAGTTGCGCGGCTTGTAGACATGCAGGAACTGCGCGCCGGCAATCTGCGACAGGCCGATGGTGGAGACGTAGCAGGTGTCCTTGTCCAGGCTGCGGTTCATGCACTGGTAGACGCGCTGCGGCTTCATGGGCACGTTGTCGAAATTGGTCTTGCGCAGGTACTCCACATTGTTCTTGCGGGCCTGGCATTCGGCCACCCAGCCGCTGCGGTCCTTCAGGCGGCCAGCCGCCTTCCACTCGCGCGCCACCTCCACGAAAAGCTGCAGCGCCGCGCCGGCATCCGAGACGATGCCGTAGTCGGGCGCGAACACGCGGCCGATCTGCGTGGGCTCGATGTCCACGTGCACGAACTTGCGGCCCTTGGTGTAGACCTCGACCGAGCCCGTGTGGCGGTTGGCCCAGCGGTTGCCGATGCCCAGCACGAAGTCGGAGGCCAGCATGGTGGCATTGCCGTAGCGGTGGCTGGTCTGCAGGCCGCACATGCCGGCCATCAGGCGGTGGTCGTCAGGGATGGTGCCCCAGCCCATCAGGGTGGGAATCACGGGCACGTCCAGCAGCTCGGCAAACTCCACCAGCAGCTCGGAGGCGTCGGCATTGATCACCCCGCCGCCCGAGACCAGCAGCGGGCGCTCGGACTCGTTGAGCATGGCGATGGCCTTTTCCACCTGCTTGCGCGTGGCAGCCGGCTTGTAGACAGGCAGGGGCTCGTAGGTGTCGATGTCGAACTCGATCTCGGCCAGCTGCACGTCGATGGGCAGGTCGATCAGCACGGGGCCGGGACGGCCCGAGCGCATCAGGTGGAAGGCCTGCTGGAAGGCGCGCGGCACCTGGGCCGGCTCCAGCACCGTGGTGGCCCACTTGGTCACGGTCTTGGCGATGGAGGCAATGTCCACGGCCTGGAAATCTTCCTTGTGCAGACGCGAGCGCGGCGCCTGGCCCGTGATGCAGAGAATCGGAATCGAATCCGCGCTGGCCGAGTACAGGCCCGTGATCATGTCCGTGCCGGCCGGGCCGCTGGTGCCGATGCACACGCCGATGTTGCCGGCCACGGCGCGGGTGTAGCCCTCGGCCATGTGGCTTGCGCCTTCGACGTGGCGCGCCAGGATATGGCCGATGCCGCCATGGTCCTTGAGCGCTGCGTACAGCGGGTTGATGGCGGCACCGGGAACGCCGAATGCGACGGTCACGCCTTCTTTTTCCAGCACGCGGACTGCGGCTTCGATTGCTTTCATTTTTGCCATGGGAGGTCTCCTTCAAATTGGAGTCAACTCTAGGCAGACAGGCCGATTGGCGGAACGCCTGCACAGACCATAAAATTTATTCCGTGCAGGAATAACTACCAATGAAAAAGGAGACAACGCCATGGACAGACTCGATGCCATGCACATGTTCGTGCGCGTGGTGGAGACCAGCAGCTTCACCAAGGTCGCGCACGAATTCGCCACCACCCAGCCCACGGTCACCAAGCAGATCGCAGCCATGGAAGCGCGCCTGAAAGTGCGCCTGCTCAACCGCAACACGCGCGGCGTGAGCCTGACCGAAGCGGGCGCGCTGTACTACGAGAAATGCAAGGCCATCGTCAACGACGTGGCCGAGGCCGACAAGGTGGTCCAGGTGCGCCAGACCCAGGTGCAGGGCCAGCTGCGCATTGGCAGCTCGGTGGCCTTTGGCCGGCGCGTGCTGATACCGCTGGCGCTGGAATTCATGGCGCACAACCCCCAGGTGCAGGTCGACCTGAGCTTCGAGGACCGCTACACCGACCTGGTGGCCAACGGCATCGACGTGGCCCTGCGCCTGGGCAAGCTGGCCGACTCCAGCCTGGGCGCACGCACCCTGGGCGTGAACCCCTGGGTGCTGGTGGCCTCGCCCACCTACCTGCGCAAGCGCGGCACGCCGCGCCGCCCCTCCGACCTCAAGGAACATGCCACGCTGATCTACAGCAGCGTGCAGGGCAACGACATCTGGCGCCTGCGCAACGCCAGCGGAGAGCCGGTCTCGGTGGCGGTCACGGGCCGGCTGCGCTCCAACAATCTCTCGGCCCTGCTGGCGGCCTCACGCTCGCACATGGGCATCGCCGCCCTGCCCCGCTACGTGGCCCACGACTCCCTGGAAGCCGGCCGCGTGGTCGAAGTCCTCAAGACCTGCCGCCTGCCCGAGCAGGAAATCCACGCCGTCTACCCCTCGCCCCGCCTGGTGCCGCAGAAGGTGCAGTCCTTCATCGCCTTCCTGCAGGGGCGGTTCGATGCCGAATGGTGGGAGACGCTGCCGCGCGGGGCGTGAGGCCAGGTGCTGCGCATTGGCAATGCAATGTATGTACATTGAGAAGAATGCCGCCCGAACGGCATGTCTGATTTCCGTCTTGCGAGGTGACCGCCATGTCCAAAGAAGTGCAAATGACATTTCGTGTCGAGCCCGAACTGCGCTCGGAGTTTGCCGACGCTGCCTTGCTGGAAAACCGCCCCGCAGCACAGGTGCTGCGCGAGTTGATGCGCGCCTATGTCAACCAGTCGCGTGAGCGCGTCAGCAGCCCTGTGAACGCCGCCATTTCCGCAACGGAGAAACGTCGGCGCGAAGCAGCCGTCAACTTCGCCCGCGCGTCCATCGGACTGGAAGGCTTCACGCCTTCCGAAGCTGCTGAGACCGGCGCACGCCAATTTATCCGGGGTGATATCCAGCTTGCCGATTTCGTCCAGGCGAAGGTCAATGCGCGATGAGTTCCCGCCTGCATCCGCGAGCACGTTGACTGCAGCGCAGCGTCAGCAACTCGAAGCCGATCACACATTCAAACGGCTTGTCGAGCTGGAGCTGGAGCCTGTGCGCGGCAGCTTCGACGCCGCGCACCTGAAAGCAGTCCACCATCGCATCTTCCAGGACTTGCCGGACGCCGGCTTCCACGAGGTCACGCCTGGCGAATTCAGAACACAGGTGCCCCATGGCCAGGACTGGATGAAGCAGCGCGGCCTATCGACCATGGGAGGCACTTTCCATGTCGTCTATTCACGCATGGACAACGCGGCCATGGCCAGACTCGACAAGGCCCTCGAAGAAGCCAGCCCCGACGAGCTGCACGGCTTGAAGACCGCTGAATTCACGGCACGGCTTGCCAGGATGTACATCGAGTTGGACTATGCCCATCCATTCAGCGATGGCAACAGCCGAACGCTTCGCACCTTCACCCGGCAGCTCGCCAGGGAAGCTGGATATGAGGTCGATTGGGCACGATTCGGACACAGTGAGACCGGGCGTGATCTTCTCTATATCGCCCGCGACCGCAGCGTGAACGAGCTGGCGAAGCCACACGTGCAGCACGAAAACACCATGCGAAAAATCCTGCGCACGCAGGACCGGCTGAAAGTCCATCCCGCCCTGCCCGACTTGCTGCGCGACGCAGTACGTCCGAGCCGCGCAGTGGCCTTTGAGCAACTGAACGAGCGGGAAGCGTTGAGCGAGCATCCCGAGCTGGAAGCGGCATACAAGACCGTGCATGCAGCAGCGACCCGCCTAGCCTCGCAGATGCCGGGCCATCCCGAGGCGCAGAAAGTCGGCATTCAGTCAGTCATGAACCATGTTCAGAACTGCCTGAACGCCGGGGAGACCGTCGACTTCGGCCATAGCCAGAAAAGGTAAAAGCGAACGCCAACGCCCCTAATGGCTACGGCCCGGACCTTCTCAAAGAACCAGAATCGCCCGGAAGTCATTCACGTTGGTATGCGTGGGCCCGGTCACCACCAGATCCCCCAACGCATCAAAGAACCCATACGCATCATTGCGATCCAGGTACTCGGCAATCCGCATGCCCTGGTCCTGGGCCCGCGCCAGGGTATCCGGCGACACGCGCGCTCCCGCGTTGTCTTCCACGCCATCGATGCCATCGGTATCGGCCGCCAGCGCCCAGACCTTGTCCTGCCCCTGCAGGGCCAGGGCAAGACCCATGCAGAACTCGCCCGCGCGCCCGCCGCGCCCCTTGGGCGTGCCGGCCGGGCGCTGCCGGATGGTGACCGTGGTCTCGCCGCCGGACAGGATCACGCAGGGCTTTGCAAACGGCTGGCCGTGGCGGGCCACGGCGCGCGCCAGGGCGGCGTGGACCTTGGCGACTTCGCGCGATTCGCCCTCGATCTCGTCGGACAGCACGTGGGTGCGCAGGCCTGCGGCCTCGGCCACGCGTGCGGCCGCCTCCAGCGAGTGCTGGGGCGTGGCGATCATGTGGACCTCGTGGCCCGCAAAGCGCGCGTCGCCGGGCTTGGGGGTTTCCAGCTCGCCCGCCTCCAGCGCGCGGCGCACGGATTCAGGCACGTCGATGCGGTAGCGCGCGAGGATGGCCAGCGCGTCGGCGCAGCTGCTGGCATCGGGCACGGTGGGGCCGCTGGCGATGATGGAGGGGTCGTCGCCCGGCACATCGCTGATGGTCAGCGTGACCACGCGCGCAGGCGCGCAGGCCGCGCCCAGGCGCCCGCCCTTGATGCGCGACAGGTGCTTGCGCACGCAGTTCATCTCGCCGATGGCGGCTCCGCTTTCCAGCAGCGCGCGATTGATGCGCTGCTTTTCCTCCAGGTCGATGCCTTCGGCCGGCAGGGTCAGCAGGGCCGAGCCGCCGCCCGAGATCAGGCACAGCACGAGGTCGTCCTCGGTCAGCCCTTCGGTCAGCGCGAGGATGCGTTCGGCGGCAGCCAGGCCTGCCGCATCGGGCACGGGGTGGGCGGCCTCGACCACTTCGATGCGCTGCGCCAGGCCTTCGGGGCGCGGCGGGATGTGGTGGTAGCGCGTGACCACGAGGCCGGACAGCGGCGCGTCCGCTGGCCACAGCGCCTCCAGCGCCTGGGCCATGGAGCCGCCGGCCTTGCCCGCGCCCAGCACCAGGGTGCGGCCCTTGGGAGGCTTTGGCAGGCATTGGGCCATGCTGTACAGGGGCTGCGCATCCTTGACCGCAGCGCGGTAGAGGTCGAGCAGAAAGGCTTGGGGATCGGTGAGGTGCAGGTCCGTGGTGCTGGTCATGGTGTGTTGTCTCCGCCGGGCATTATGGAATTTCCTGCACCGGCGGTGGCATGCGGTCAAGTCACAACTGATTCGCCCGGCCTCGTTCCTCGCGCCAACTCAACTCAATCCAGGGCCACCTTGGCATCCTTCACCAGCCTGGCGAAGCGGTCGGTGTCGTCGCGGATCTGGCGCGCCATCTGCTCGGGTGATCCGCCGATGGGCTCGGCGCCTATCTCCTCCATCTTCCTGCGGAACTGCGGGGACTCGATGATGCGGTTCATGTCCGCGCCCAGCCGCGCCAGTACCTCGCGGGGCGTGGCGGCCGGTGCCAGCACGCCGAACCAGGTGCCCATGTCGAAGCCCTTGAGGCCGGCTTCGTCCAGCGTGGGCACATCGGGCAGGGCCACCGAGCGCCTGGCCGTGGTCACGGCCAGCGCACGCAGCTTGCCGGCCTTGATGTGGGGCAGCACGGGCGTGACGGTATCGAAGGACATGGCGATCTGCCCGCCCAGCAGATCGGTGGTCAGCGGCCCGCTGCCCTTGTAGGGCACGTGCAGCAGCTCCACGCCGCCCATGGACTCGAACTGCGCGCCGATCAGGTGCTGGCCCGTGCCCGCGCCGTTGGAGCCATAGGCCAGCTTGCCGGGCTGGGCGCGGGCCTGGGCCAGCAGCTCCTGCACGGTTTTGGCGGGCACCTGCGGATTGACCACCAGCACATTGGGGACCACGGCCACCACGGTGATGGGCGCCAGGTCCTTCTGGAAGTCATAGCCCAGCCTGCGGTAGACGCTGGTGGCAATGGTGTGGTGCACAGCGCCCATGAGCAGGGTGTAGCCGTCAGGTTTCGCCTTGGCCACATGGTCGGCGCCCAGGGTGGCGCCCGCGCCGGGGCGGTTTTCCACGACCACGGGCTGGCCCAGACTCTTGGACAGCTCCTGGCCCAGCGCACGTGCCAGCACGTCGGTGGTGCCGCCTGCGGGAAACGGCACGATGAGGTTGACGGGGCGCGCCGGCCAGGCCTGGGCCCAGGCCGAAGACATGGCGGCTGGAATGGCGGCGGCGGCCAGCGCGCACGCGGCGGCAACCCTGGTGATGCGGTTCATGGCTTGTCTCCTGTCTGTTCTTTTGTGGGTTATCGGACCATGCAGCGCGCGCTCAGGCAGGCACGGGCTCGGCCTGGACCTCGGCGGTCTGCGCGCGCAGCCGAGTGCAGACCGCGTCGGTGACCTGGCGCGTGGTGGCCTTGCCGCCCAGGTCGCGCGTGTGCAGCGCGGCATCGGCCGTCACCTGCTCCACGGCCTGCATCAGCCGCTGCGCGGCGCGGTGCTCGCCCAGGTGCTCCAGCAGCATCACGCAGCTCCAGAAGGTGCCCACGGGGTTGGCCAGGCCCTGGCCCATGATGTCGAAGGCCGATCCGTGGATGGGCTCGAACATGCTGGGGTAGCGGCGCTCCGGGTCGATGTTGCCCGTGGGCGCAATGCCCAGGCTGCCGGCCAGCGCGGCCGCCAGGTCGCTGAGGATGTCGGCATGCAGGTTGGTGGCGACCAGGGTGTCCAGCGAGGCCGGGCGGTTGACCATGCGCGCCGTGGCCGCGTCCACCAGCTCCTTGTCCCAGCGCACGTCGGGGAACTCGGCGGCCACCTGCACCGCGATCTCGTCCCACATCACCATGGCATGGCGCTGGGCGTTGGACTTGGTGATCACCGTCAGCAGCTTGCGCGGCCGCGACTGCGCCAGGCGGAAGGCGAAGCGCATGATGCGCTCCACGCCCGCGCGGGTCATCATGCTCACGTCGGTGGCCACCTCGATGGGATGGCCCTGGTGGGCGCGGCCGCCCACGCCCGCGTATTCGCCTTCGGAGTTCTCGCGCACGATGACCCAGTCCAGATCCTCTCGCGCGCAGCGCTTGAGCGGCGCATCGATGCCGGGCAGTATGCGCGTGGGCCGCACATTGGCGTACTGATCGAACCCCTGGCAGATCTTCAGGCGCAGGCCCCACAGCGTGACATGGTCGGGAATGTGCGGGTCGCCGGCCGAGCCGAACAGGATGGCGTCCTGGCCGCGCAGCGCGTCCAGCCCGTCGGCCGGCATCATCTCGCCGTGCGCGCGGTACCAGTCGCCGCCCCAGCCGAAACTGGTGAAGGCAAAGCCCAGGCCGGCCTGGGTTTCGGCCAGCGCCTGCAGCACCTCCTGCCCTGCGGGCACCACTTCCTTGCCGATGCCATCGCCGGGAATGCAGGCGATGCGGTATGTCTTTGTCATGAGGGCTCCTTGGATTGCGGTGGATGAAGCGCCATGCGGATCCATGGCCTTGTCCGTGAATCTATCGATGGAACAACGCCGCGCGCGCCTCTAGAGTGATGGCATCGTTCACTTTGATTCAACAATGAGCACACCCGTCTCAGCGCCATCGGAGATGGCCTTCTTCTGCCTGCTGGCCCGCAGCGCCAGCCTGTCGGCCACGGCCCGCGAGCTGGGCATCACCACGCCGGCGGCCAGCAAGCGCCTGTCCCAGATGGAGGCGCGGCTGGGCGTGCAACTGGTCAGCCGCACGACGCGGCGCCTGGGCCTGACCGATGAGGGCCAAACCTACCTGGCCCATGCGCGGCGCATCCTGGACGACATTGCCGCCATGGAGCAGGCCGTGGCCGGCATGCCCGGGCAGCCGCAGGGCCTGCTGCGCATCAATGCCACGCTGGGATTCGGGCGCAGCCATATCGCGCCGCTGATCGCCAGCTTCGTGCGCAGGCACCCGCAGATCCAGGTGCAGCTGCAGCTGTCGGCCTCGCCGCCGCCCCTGGTCGATGACAGCTTCGACCTGTGCATACGCTTTGGCGAGCCGCCGGACGCGCGCGTCATCGCGCGGCGCCTGGCGCCCAACCGGCGGCTGCTGTGCGCGTCTGCCGCCTACCTGGCACGGCGCGGCACGCCGGCCACCCCGCGCGAGCTGATGCAGCACGACTGCATCGACATCCGCCAGGGCGACGACACCCACGGCGTCTGGCGCTTCACCCACAACGGCCCCGGCCGCAAGACCGAGGCCATCCGCCTGCGCGACAGCCTGAGCACCAACGATGGCGAGATCGCCGTGGGCTGGGCCCTGGCCGGCCTGGGCATCGTCATGCGCGCCGAATGGGATGTCGCCCGCTACCTGCGCAGCGGCCGCCTGGTGCAGGTGCTGGCCGACCATGCCACGGCGCCGGCCGACATCCATGTGGTCTATCCGCAGCGGCATGCGGCAACCCAGCGCGTGCAGCGCTTTGTCGAGCACCTGGCACGGCACTTCGATACGGCCGCGCCCGGTTTCTGAAAAGGGATGCCGTATGCGGGGAAACGCCAATAAGCAGTAGACAGAAACTGTATACAACTCTTGTGACCAGCCGCTATGATGGCTGAATGGAGACTTCCACCACCAGTTTCATTGTCGAGAGCCTGACCCGGGCCATCGTCGAACACCGTCTTCTGCCCGGCACCAAGCTGGCCGAGCAGAAATTGGCAGACCATTTCGGCGTCTCGCGCACCCTGGTGCGCCAGGCGCTGTTCCAGCTGTCGCAAAACCGCCTGATCCGGCTCGAACCCGCCCGCGGGGCCTTCGTGGCCACGCCCTCGGTGGACGAGGCGCGCCAGGTCTTCGCCGTGCGCCGCATGCTCGAAGCCGAGATGGTGCGCGCCTTCATCGCCCAGAGCACGCCGGCCAAGATCCGCGCGCTGCGGCAGCACGTGGCGGCCGAGAAAAAGGCCATGGACGGCAACGACGTCGGCCAGCGTACCGAGCTGCTGGGCGACTTCCACGTGCGCATGGCCGAGCTCATGGGCAACGAGGTGCTGGCCCAGCTGCTGGGCGAGCTGATCTCGCGCTGCGCGCTGATCACGCTGATGTACCAGTCCAGCACGGCCGCCGAGCACTCCCATGACGAGCATGCCGAAATCGTCACGGCCCTGGCCGGCGGCGACGCCGACCACGCCGTGCAGCTCATGCAGCAGCACCTGGACCACGTGGAAGCCGGCCTGACCTTCGACCGCGACATGCCGACCAGCGATCTTTCGATGGCCCTTTCCTCCGTATCCGCATGACCTACGACGCCACTGCCCCCTATCCCCGCGACCTGATCGGCTACGGTCGCACGCCCCCCCACGCCCGCTGGCCAGGCCAGGCCCGCGTGGCCGTGCAGTTCGTCCTCAACTATGAAGAGGGCGGCGAGAACTGCGTGCTGCACGGCGACGCCGCCAGCGAGCAGTTCCTGTCCGAAATGTTCAACCCGGCCGCCTACCCCGAGCGCCACATGAGCATGGAAGGCATCTATGAATACGGCTCGCGCGCAGGCGTCTGGCGCATCCTGCGCGAGTTCGAGAAGCGCGGCCTGCCGCTGACCGTGTTCGGCGTGGCCACGGCCCTGCAAAAGCACCGCGAGCTGGCCCAGGCCTTCGACGAGCTGGGCCATGAAGTGGCCTGCCACGGCCTCAAGTGGATCCACTACCAGAACATTCCCGCCGAGGTCGAGCGCGAGCAC
Organism: Delftia sp. S65; assembly: GCF_016516495.1. Classification (NCBI taxonomy): domain Bacteria; kingdom Pseudomonadati; phylum Pseudomonadota; class Betaproteobacteria; order Burkholderiales; family Comamonadaceae; genus Delftia; species Delftia sp. S65. The sequence continues at coordinate 36,703 of NZ_JACVUR010000007.1, read as the reverse complement.
ATGCGCCAGTGCATGGAGATCTTCGGCGAGCTGTACGGCCACGATGGCGACCACGGCCTGGGCTGGTACACGGGCCGCGACAGCCCCAACACCCACCGCCTGGTGGCCGACGACGGCCGCTTCGCCTACGACAGCGACTACTACGGCGACGACCTGCCCTTCTGGATGAAGGTCGGCAAGAGCGACGGCAGCACCCGCAGCCAGCTCATCGTGCCCTACACGCTGGACTGCAACGACATGCGCTTCGCCCTGCCCCAGGGCTACTCGCACGCCGACCCGTTCTTCCAATACCTGAAGGACACGTTCGACGCCCTCTACGCCGAGGGCGATCCGGCCGGCGACGACTCCCCCAAGATGATGAGCATTGGCATGCACTGCCGCCTGCTGGGCCGCCCCGGCCGCATCACGGCACTGCAGCGCTTTCTGGACCACATTCAGCGGCACGACAAGGTCTGGGTCTGCCGCCGCATCGACCTCGCGCGCCACTGGGCGCACCACCATCCCGACAAGGAATAACGCAGCATGGCTCTGACGCTGGAACAACTCAACGCCGCCGACCTGGCCACCGCCGCCAGTCTGCTGGACGGCCTCTACGAACACTCGCCCTGGATTGCCGAGGCCGCGCTGGCCCAGCGCCCCTTCCGCTCGCTGGCACAGATCAAGTACGCCATGGCCCAGGTGCTGGACAAGGCGCCGGTGCAGGCCAAGCTCGACCTGATCCGCGCCCACCCGGAGCTGGCCGGCAAGGCCATGGAGACCAACACGCTCACGGCCGAATCCACCAACGAGCAGAACAAGGCCGGCCTGACCCGCTGCACGCCCGAGGAGCTGGAGCACATCCGCAAGCTCAACGCCGAGTACGGCAAGCGCTTCGGCTTTCCCTTCATCCTGGCCGTGCGCGGTCCGCGCGGCGCGGGCCTGGCCAAGGCCGAGATCATCGAGACCTTCGAGCGCCGCCTGCACAACCACCCCGACTTCGAGCTGGGCGAGGCGCTGCGCAACATCCACCGCATTGCCGAGATCCGCCTGAACGACAAGTTCGGCTACACGCCCGAGCTGGGCAACGATGTCTGGGACTGGCAGGAAAAGCTGGCCCAGCACAGCGACCCCGGCTATGCCGAAAAGGGCCAGCTCACCGTCACCTACCTGACCGATGCCCACCGCGCCTGCGCCCAGCGCATCAGCCACTGGATGCGCGACTGCGGCTTCGACGAGGTCGAGATCGACGCCGTGGGCAACGTCGTGGGCCGCTACAAGGCGGCCACCGAGGACGCCAAGACCCTGCTGACCGGCAGCCACTACGACACCGTGCGCAACGGCGGCAAGTACGACGGCCGCCTGGGCATCTTCGTGCCCATGGCCTGCGTGCGCGAGCTGCACCGCCAGGGCAAGCGCCTGCCGTTCCACATCGAGGTCGTGGGCTTTTCCGAAGAGGAAGGCCAGCGCTACAAGGCCACCTTCCTGGGCTCGGGCGCACTGATCGGCGACTTCAAGCAGGAATGGCTGGAGCAAAAGGATGCCGACGGCATCACCCTGCGCGAGGCCATGCAGCACGCCGGCCTGTGCATTGACGACATCCCGAAGCTGCAGCGCGATCCGGCCCGCTACCTGGGCTTCATCGAAGTGCACATCGAACAGGGCCCGGTGCTCAACGAGCTGGACATCCCGCTGGGCATCGTCACCTCCATCAACGGCAGCGCGCGCTACATCTGCGAGATGATCGGCATGGCCAGCCACGCCGGCACCACGCCCATGGACCGCCGCCGCGATGCCGCCTGCGGCGTGGCCGAGCTGGCGCTGTACATCGAAAAGCGCGCCGCGCGCGACGGCACCTCGGTGGCCACCATGGGCCAGCTCAATGTGCCCAGCGGCTCGGTGAACGTGGTTCCCGGCCGCTGCCAGTTCAGCCTGGACCTGCGCGCGCCCACCAACGAACAGCGCGACGCCATGGTGGCCGACATCCTGGCCGAGATCGAGGCCATCGCCCAGCGCCGTGGCCTGCGCTACAGCACCGAGCTGGCCATGAAGGCCGCCGCCGCTCCCAGCGCCCCCGAATGGCAGCAGCGCTGGGAAGCCGCCGTGGACGCCCTGGGCGTGCCCCTGTACCGCATGCCCAGCGGCGCCGGCCACGACGCCATGAAGCTGCACGAAATCATGCCCCAGGCCATGCTGTTCGTGCGCGGCCTGAACGCCGGCATCAGCCACAACCCGCTGGAAAGCTCCACCGCCGACGACATGCAACTGTCCGTCGATGCCTTCTCCCACGTACTGAACCAGCTGGCCCAAGAGCAGCAATGACCGACATGAACCAAGACAAGCAAGCCACCTACGCCGCCCTGGACGCCTGGATCGACCAGCATTTCGATGAAGAGGTGCAATTCCTGCAGGCCCTGGTCCAGGTTCCGACCGACACCCCGCCCGGCAACAACGCACCCCACGCCGAGCGCACGGCCGAGCTGCTCAAGACCCTGGGCTACGAGGCCGAGAAGCACACCGTGCCCGAGGCCGACGTCAAGGCCTACGGCATGGAGTCCATCACCAACCTGATCGTGCGCCGCCCCTACGGCAGCGCAGGTGACGCCGGCGGCGGCCTGACCATCGCGCTGAACGCCCACGGCGACGTGGTGCCGCCCGGTGAAGGCTGGACCCAGGACCCCTATGGCGCCGCCATCGAAGACGGCAAGCTCTACGGCCGCGCCGCCGCCGTGAGCAAGAGCGACTTCGCCACCTTCACCTACGCCGTGCGTGCGCTCGAAGCCGTGGCCCGGCCCTCCAAGGGCGCGGTGGAACTGCACTTCACCTATGACGAGGAATTCGGCGGCATCCTGGGCCCCGGCTGGCTGCTGGCCAACAACCTCACCAAGCCCGACCTCATGGTCGCGGCCGGCTTCAGCTACGAAGTCGTCACCGCCCACAACGGCTGCCTGCAGATGGAAGTGACCGTGCAGGGCAAGATGGCCCACGCCGCCGTGCCCCACACGGGCGTGGACGCGCTGCAGGCCGCCGTGGTGCTGATGAATGCGCTGTACGCCGAGAACACCAAGTACCAGCAGGTGACCTCCAAGGTGCCGGGCATCAAGCACCCCTACCTGAACATCGGCCGCATCGAAGGCGGCACCAACACCAACGTGGTGCCCGGCAAGGTCGTGCTCAAGATCGACCGCCGCATGATCCCCGAGGAGAACCCGGCCGAGGTCGAGGCCAGCATCCGCGCCGTCATCGCCCAGGCCATTGCCGACTTCAACGCCAAGGGCGGCTACACGGGCGAGGATGCCGTGCGCGTGGACATCAAGCGCCTGCTGCTGGCCAATGCCATGACGCCGCTGGCGGGCAACAAGCCGCTGGTGGACGCCATCCAGGCCCATGGCGAAGCCGTGTTCGGCGAAAAGCCTCCGGCCGTGGGCACGCCGCTTTACACCGACGTGCGCCTGTACGTGGAGCGCGGCATTCCCGGCGTGATCTACGGCGCCGGCCCGCGCACCGTGCTGGAATCCCACGCCAAGCGCGCCGACGAGCGCCTGGTGCTGGAGGACCTGCGCCGCGCCACCAAGGTCATTGCACGCATGCTGTGCGACCTCACGGCCTGACCGCCTGACGGCCCGCATCAAGGCCTGACACCCAAGCCCGGCGCCGCCGGGCTTTTTTGCGCCCGGGCACCGCATCGGGGCGCATGCACCACCGCAGCCCATGCCGTGCGCCAGAGCCGCGCACGAGCCGCGCCCAAGCCGCGCCAAGCCGCGCGGTAGCGGCCGCCAGGCACCAGCACGGTGCCTGGCGCTTGCCTGGCGGCTGGCATCCATCTTGCAATGCACCATGGCACTCCCGCCCTGGCAGGCGTTGCGCACCAAAACGGGTTGGCGCGACTGCCGCAACAGGGTTTACCGGGAGCAGAAATTTCCCATGATCTGTATACACTTTTTGTATGGATGTTGGCGCCGAACCCTGCCACGCCGGCGTCCGTTCCCATAAATCCCGAGGAGACAAATCCCCATGCAATCTTCCGTTCATCCCGTCGATGAGATGCTGCCCGCAGGCAAGCTCACGGCGCTGGGCCTGCAGCACGTTCTCGTGATGTATGCGGGCGCCGTGGCCGTGCCCCTGATCGTCGGCCGCGCACTCAACCTGCCGCCCGAGCAGGTGGCCCACCTGATCTCGGCCGACCTGTTTTGCTGCGGCCTGATCACGCTGATCCAGGCCATGGGCGCGACCCAGTGGTTCGGCATCAAGCTGCCCGTGATGATGGGCGTGACCTTCGCCAGCGTGGCGCCCATGGTGTCCATGGCGCAGAGCACGGGCGGCTCGGCGGGGGCGGGGCTGATCTTCGGCTCGGTGATCGGGGCGGGGATCGTGTCCATCCTCATCGCCCCGCTGATCAGCCGCATGCTGCGCTTTTTCCCGCCCGTGGTGACCGGCACCATCATTGCCGTCATCGGCATCAGCCTGATGCGCGTGGGCGTGAACTGGATCTTCGGCAACCCCGTCGGCCCCACCGCGCCCAGCGTGCCCAACCCCGAGCACCTGAAATGGCTGGCCGACGCCCAGGCCACGGCCGGCGCGCCAGGCTCCTCGCTGCCGCCCGTGCCCAAGGGTTTCGCGGTCGTGCCCACCATTCCCAACCCCAAGTACGGCGACCTGACCGGCGTGGGCATCTCGGCCATCGTGCTGCTGTCCATCCTGCTGATCGCGCGCTTTGCCAAGGGCTTCCTGGCCAACGTCTCGGTGCTCATGGGCATCCTGATCGGCGGCGTGCTGTCCGTGGCCATGGGCCTGATGGACTTCAGCAAGGTCGCCAAGGCCGAATGGTTCACGATGGTGCTGCCCTTCGAGATCGCCACGCCGGTGTTCGACCCCATCCTCATCCTCACCATGAGCCTGGTGATGGTGGTGGTGATGATCGAGTCCACCGGCATGTTCCTGGCCCTGGGCGACATGACCGATCGCAAGATCAGCCAGGACGAGCTGACGCGCGGCCTGCGCACCGACGGCCTGGGCACGCTGATCGGCGGCATCTTCAACACCTTCCCCTACACCAGCTTCTCGCAGAACGTGGGCCTGGTCGCCGTCACCGGCGTCAAGAGCCGCTGGGTCTGCGTGGCCGGCGGCGTGATCCTGATCGTGCTGGGCGTGCTGCCCAAGATGGGCGCCCTGGTCGAGTCCCTGCCCACCGTGGTGCTGGGCGGCGCGGGCCTGGTGATGTTCGGCATGGTGGCCTCCACCGGCATCCGCATCCTGAGCAACGTGGATTTCCAGACCAATCGCAACAACGCCATGATCGTCGCCGTGTCCATCGGCGTGGGCATGATTCCGCTGGTGGCGCCGAATTTCCGCCAATGGATGCCCCACGGCATTCATCCGTTGATCGAATCCGGTATCCTGCTGGCCTCGATTACCGCGGTGGCATTGAACATTTTCTTCAACGGAGCCAGCAGCGATACCTCTGCTGCCGTCCGGGCCGCACGCCAGGCAGACGCCCACTGATGAAACAGTGCCCGCCCTGGCGGGCACGCCCAACAATCGCCCGGCCTACCCGCCGGGCTGTGCGCCCCCTGCCGTCCATAGGCGCCAGGGGGCTTGTTGTCGAAATCCCTGAGGCAAAACTGTCCTGACCCTCATAGGCTGTAGCTATCCGGTAAGCTCCGAGAGCATTTGCAGAGAATTCCTGTATGACCCAAAACCTGTCCAACGCCGAACAAGCCCTGCGCGACGCAGCCCGCGAATACCATCGCAGCCCCAACAAGGGCAAGATCTCCGTCACGCCCACCAAGCCCTTGTCCAACCAGCGCGACCTGTCGCTGGCCTATTCGCCCGGCGTGGCCTACCCCTGCCTGGACATCCAGGCCGACCCCTCGCTGGCCGCCGAATACACGGCGCGCGGCAACCTGGTCGGCGTCATCACCAACGGCACGGCCGTGCTGGGCCTGGGTGACATCGGCCCGCTGGCCGGCAAGCCGGTGATGGAAGGCAAGGGCTGCCTGTTCAAGAAGTTCGCCGGCGTCGACGTGTTCGACATCGAACTGGCCGAGCGCGATCCGGACAAGCTGATCGAGATCATCGCCTCGCTCGAACCCACGCTGGGCGGCATCAACCTTGAGGACATCAAGGCGCCCGAGTGCTTCTACATCGAGCAGGAGCTGTCCAAGCGCATGAACATCCCCGTGTTCCATGACGACCAGCACGGCACGGCCATCATCTCCAGCGCCGCCCTGCTCAACGGGCTGGAGCTGGTGGACAAGCAGATCGGCAACGTCAAGATCGCCGTCTCCGGCGCCGGCGCCGCTGCCATCGCCTGCGTGAACGTGATGGTGGGCCTGGGCGTCAAGCGCGAAAACGTCTTCATGTGCGACTCCAAGGGCGTGATCTACGAAGGCCGCCCCGGTGGCCTGGACGCCTCCAAGGCCCAGTACGCGCAAAAGACGGACGCCCGCACCCTGGCTGATGCCGTCAAGGACGCCGACGTCTTCCTGGGCTGCTCGGCTCCCGGCGTGCTCACTGCCGACATGGTCAAGACCATGGCCGACAAGCCCATCATCCTGGCCCTGGCCAACCCCGAACCCGAGATCCGCCCCGAGCTGGCCAAGGCCGTGCGCCCGGACTGCATCATGGCCACGGGCCGCTCGGACTACCCCAACCAGGTCAACAACGTCCTGTGCTTCCCCTACATCTTCCGTGGCGCGCTGGACTGCGGCGCCACCAAGATCACCGAAGCCATGAAGCTGGCCTGCGTGCGCGAAATCGCCGCACTGGCCAAGCAGGACGTCAGCGATGAAGTCGCCGCCGCCTACCAGGGCAAGGAGCTGAAGTTCGGCCCCGACTACCTGATCCCCACGCCCTTCGACACCCGCCTGATCCTGCGCATCGCGCCGGCCGTGGCCAAGGCTGCCGAAGAGTCCGGCGTCGCCACCCGCCCCATCGCCGACTACGACGCCTACCGCGAGAGCCTGACCCGCTTCGTCTACCAGACCAGCATGTTCATGCGTCCGGTGTTCGCCGCTGCCAAGGCCAACCAGCAGCGCGTGGCCTATGCCGAAGGCGAAGACGAGCGCGTGCTGCGCGCCGCCCAGGTCGCCGTCGATGACGGCCTGGCCAAGCCCATCCTGATCGGCCGCCCCGCCGTGATCGAGGCCCGCATCGCCAAGGCCGGCCTGCGCCTGGTGCTGGGCAAGGACGTGGACATCTGCAACCCCGAGGACGATCCGCGCTTCCGCCAGTACTGGGAAACCTACCACCGCCTGATGGGCCGCAACGGCGTCACGCCCGAGACCGCCAAGGCCGCCGTGCGCCGCTCCAACACGCTGATCGCCGCGCTCATGGTCCACCTGGGCGATGCCGACGCCATGCTCTGCGGCCTGGTCGGCAAGTTCGACAGCCACCTGGCCCATGTGCGCGACGTGCTCGGCCTCAAGCAAGGCGCTGGCGAGTTCGCCACCGTCAACGCCGTGATGCTGGACAGCGGCACGCTGTTCATCGCCGACACCTACATCAACGAGGCGCCCAACGCCACCGAGCTGGCCGACATCGCCCGCCTGGCGGCCGAGGAAGTGGCCCGCTTCGGCCTGCCGCCCAAGGTGGCCTTCCTGTCGCACAGCAACTACGGCTCGTCCAGCCGCCCCTCGGCGCTGAAGATGCGCGCCGCCCGCGACCTGTTCGCCGCCGCCAACCCCGACGTGGAATGCGATGGCGAAATGCACGGCGACTCCGCCCTGTCCGAAGCCATCCGCGACCGCGCCCTGCTCGAGTCCTCGCTGCACGGCGAGGCCAACGTGCTCATCTGCCCCAACCTGGACGCCGCGAACATCCTGTTCAACGTGCTCAAGACCACGGGCGGCCACGGCACGACCATCGGCCCCATCCTGCTGGGCGGCGCCGCGGCAGCCCACGTGCTGACCCCCTCCGCCACCGTGCGCCGCGTGGTCAACATGACGGCCCTGGCCGCAGCCCAGGCCATCGCTGCCCGCGGCTGACGCGCCGCACCCAAAAAAGGCGCCCCTGTGAAGGGGCGCCTTTTTTACGCCCCCTGCCTCGGCAGGAGCGGCATAAGCCCGGCTAGAATACGCAGCTTCGGAGGTTTGGGTGAGTGGTTTAAACCAGCAGTCTTGAAAACTGCCGACGGGCAACCGTCCGTGAGTTCGAATCTCACAGCCTCCGCCAGATGACTAGGAAACAAGCGCCTCTCAGGGCGCTTTTTTCTTGTATCCATCAATCTACCCATCAATACTGAAGGTATGCGTTGAAATCGTTCGCACTGTCAGATTGAGATCCACCCTTCCTTCGAAACAGCATCGGTTGGCGGATCTTTCGGGGTTGGCGTAGAGCGGCGGCTCCTGCCCTGGAGCTCCCAATGCATGCGCCGCGAGCCGTAGGCGGCCTTGCCCCCGCATGGATGCTCTCCATCAGGCCCACGGCCTGTGGGTCCGTCAGGTGTGTGCGACCTGGCTTGCCGCTGCGCTTGCAAGCGCGGTACCCAGGCTGCGTGGCACGCCTCAGGCCACGTTGTCAGTACCCATGGCACGTTGACTGCCATAGGGGTGCTGTAGGTTGCTTACCCATGGTGAATGCCATAATACAAGTCCGTATGGACTCCTTGTAATAGCCTCCCTTTCCTCACCCGCATGACCCACCGGCAACGACTGATCAACGCAGTTTTGTTCTTTGCGAAGAACGCGAACTACTGCGGCAAGATCAAGCTCTTCAAGCTGCTGTACTTGCTCGACTTTGAGCACTTCCGGCAGACGGGCAAGAGCGTGACCGGCTACGACTATCAGGCTTGGAAGTTCGGACCAGTCCCAGTGGACTTGATGGAGGAATGGGAACAGCTGGAGCCGGATCTTGCTCGGGTTGTTCACATCATGCCCGAGCAGGTGGTGGACTTCATACGGTATAGCGTGAAGGCGAACGACGGAGCAGAGTTCGACGACAGCGAATTCACGCCGCGTCAACTGCGCATCATGACCGAACTGGTGGATAAGTACCGCGATACGCTTTCTGCAGCAATGATTGATGTCACCCATGCACAGAACGGTGCTTGGGACAAGGTCTGGCAAGACGGCAAGGGCGCACACCAGCCAATACCCTATGCGCTGGGCATCGCCGACGATGCGCCAGAGAAGCCCATTCTTCTTGAAGTTGCGAAGGAACAGGCGATGCATGAGGCATCTCTAGCTGCAGAGCATTCCCCGGCGAACTGACTGATCCTGAATGGCGTTCTTCAAGGCTAACACCTTGTGGTGTGACTCGCGGTATTACCTCAACAAGGAAACAGGCGAGTACATGCGTAAATATGTGCTGATCTTGGCAACCAGTCCGAGTGGAGACGATGCTCTGTCGGCTGTACTGACTTCCAAAGCTAACGGGTTGCGCGAAGAACCTGCATGTGACCCTGGACCACCTCGGGCTGGTTACTACGTCGGGGTACCTGGCGACGGCTTGCTGAAGCCTACGTGGGTGGACTTCAGCAGCGTGAAGGACGAAGACGACTTCGATTTTAAGAAGCTCGTCGGCAATGGCCGCATAACCTCTCATGCGCTCACCCTACCTGATGCCATTTTCTGCGGCATCCTGCGCTGCTTAAGTAAATCAGAGGACATTAACAACCGGCAGCATAAGTGGCTTGCCGCGACAATTGCGTCCCTGGGTTGCCCCTACTAGTGGTGAGAACCAGAAGTTCGTATACAGAATTGGGCGACAGATTTCAGAATCTGGTCAGCCGACTTTGTCCAGATGAAGAGCTTGGGCGAAGCATTACTGTTGGCCACATAGGCCCTGATATATAGCTCCCATCCCCTTCCGTCCATCGTTCGTCTTCGCATAGACTCTCGCTCATGGTGGAATCAACGGTGATGCCGTCCCCACCTAGGGCCTGAGAAGGCCTGGGGCCGCGACTCAAGCGGCTCAAGGTCATTCCGCCAGAGGAGCCCCGGATAGGGCCAACCAAAAGTGGATAAAGCCGAACGCTGGAAGTCATCCTAGGTAGACGGACAGCTAGTGTCTGGCAAGGCACGATAAATCAAGCCGACCCTCATGAAGTTGGCGGGCCCGCCAGCGAGACTTTGGAGTAATCCATGATCAAGCTGTGTGTGCAGTATGGAAAGCTGAAGTTCAGCCTGTCGGTCCCCGGCGCTCTGATTCTGGTAATCCTGTTCAAGCTGCTTTAGTAGTACGGGGCGGGGCTTGCACCCGCCCCCGAAACCAAATCATGACGACCTTTGTTCTGCATGTTGCTTTCCCTTGCAGTGGTGCGCAGCACAAAGCCTCGCTAGGCGAACCGTGCGGTCCGGTGTTCTCGGGAAAACATTGCGCGCGCTACCTGGACACCCAAAGTGGGGGTCCGGCTCCTGCTGCATGATCAGGCCGAGCAGCCGCCGTGCCCTGAATTTTGGATGTGAAGAATCTGCGGGAGCTATGGGTTCAGCCCGATCATTTCTTGTTTCGTGAGTCCTCGGGTATACAGCCTCCAATCGTAACGAGCTGTTGCACGACTTGCGCCCGTAGGTCATCATCCGGGGCAAGGGAGGTGATGATGGACGCTCAGTCTCTGTACACACGCCAAGCTGCTGCTTTCCGCAGCGAGATGAAACAGACGTGCGCTGCACTGGTCGGCATTGTTCAAGGAGTGCTTGCCGACGGCGAGTTGCACGACCGGGAAATCCAGTTCCTCGATGAATGGCTGACCAAGGCAGAGAGTGTTTCTCTCCTCTGGCCAGGCACCGTCATTCATGCCCAGGTTAAGCACATCCTCGCCGATGGCTTGGTCACGCCTGAGGAACGAGCCCACCTCATTGCCACGCTCAATGCGCTCATCGGCGGCGCTTTGGACCAGTTAGCCGAGACACCCCGCGTCACCACACTAGCCTTTGACGATGATGTGGTGATCGAGCACCACGAACGCCTGTTCTGCTTCACGGGAGATTTCGCATTCGGTCCAAGGAGCATCTGCGAGAAAGCAGTGATTGCCCGCGGAGGGAATGTTGCCAATGTCACCAAAAAGCTTCACTACCTGGTCATCGGTGGCCTTGGCAGTGCCGAATGGAAGCACGGATCTTTCGGGACAAAGATCGAGAAGGCCATGGAGCTAAAACAGAAGGGACTGGATCTCAAGATCGTCCCAGAAGATGCATGGGCCACGGCGCTTGGCGCAACGCCAGAGCACACGATTTAGGAAGCCGTCGCTTGAAGCAACTTGCTTATGTCGGCCGTGAAAACCACTGTGACCCCGGTTCGCGCACAAACCTTCTCAATCTCACTGGATAGGTCAATGTGGAGATCTTCTCCGCGAAGACCCTGCCACATTGCCACGTAGTGCAGTGCGCCGGTTTTGGTGGCGCGTATCTCGCGCTCAACTCCACCTTTGAATGGCAGAGGGGGTAGTTCTCCCCTTGCCGCTGCCAAGGCGATCTCAGACCATGCTGCGCGCTGTGCACTTCCTGCAAGCCACGCGGAAATCAGCCCCTTGTCCGCACCTTCTTGGCGCTCGTCCCATGACGTACCTTGCTCAGGTGGATTGATGGCAGATGCGGTTATCAACACTGGCTCCTCCATTGAGTGCCGGGGATGATAGCTGGCTTCCGCCTTTGAGCTGCATGCAGTACCCGGCTCAAATTTGAGCCGGGCCTTATTCCGCCCATTGGAGCAAGAGCGAGTGCTCAACTGAGCCTTGCATCGGCCGTGTTGGTGCGGCGGCGCGTCTCGTCAGCGATCTGATTCACGGTGCGGCACCCCTGCACCGGCATCGAGATGTTCCGGACGAAGCCGCCGCCACCCCTTCGGACGGAGATCGACACGGCCACTACCGGAACTCATCAGGAGCGTCCTGCCGCCCTGGGTGAGTAGCTCATTGTCATTGTCTTTCTCATTCACCCCGTAGAACTTGCCGGCATGGACAGGACTGCCGTTCGCGCGCTCCTCCGAAGAGCCCACCCAGGAAGTCCAAGATGCCGCCACCAGAGGGCACCGCTTGGCCAAGCCAGTTGCTGCCGACGCCTCCTGACTGACCGAAACGATGCGCTGCCGCAGCTTGACCAGGCTCTGCCGATTCCTGCCAACGTTGGTGGCGCACAGGGGCTGCCAGTTGCTGAGCCGCCAGAACAGCGACTGATCCCCGCGATGCGGGGTGATGTAGCCAACGACCGTGGCAGCCTCGATCCTGCCCTGCACTTGGTACATGACGCACAGCGGGTGCTCCCCGCAAGAACTGGTCGCGGGCCTTCTGCCATTTGGAGCCGTAGCCCCGCTGAGCCTCCGTCTGGTCGCTGATGCGCCAGCTGCCGGCCTGCATCTTCTGCACGCGGTGGGTATCGAGGACAGGAAGCTTGCTCTTCAGGGTCTGGAGCTTGAACATGGCAGGCCCCAAAATGAAAACGCCACCCGAAGGCGGCGATAAACAGCAAAGCCTGACATGGCCGGGCCTTGTGAGTCAAAACGAAGAATCGCTCCTATTCGTCAGACTGTGTCGCGACAATTAAGGATTTTGTACCGTTTCGTCAATACTGGACCAATAGCTCGTCAAATCCTTATAGTGGAAACCTGCGGTAGGCTTGGAGGCATCATGAATGCTGAACAACACCACCTTGCCAGCGTCACGAGAGACATAGTTCTGCGAGTAACTGGACCAGTAGTCCTGGAGCGTATAAACCGTCTGCTGCGTAGTTTTATTGATAACACGAATCGTATGCCCGATGGCACCTGCTTGGCTGACACTTTCGATCACCAATCGATACCACGTGTTTTCTTGCATAAATGGGTTGCCAAGTGCGCCTCTCGGATGCTGCGCTGACATCGGGTGATGGGAATCGCCGTTTTGAGCACCGGGGTAGATTTCGATCTCCTCCAAGGCAATACTTCCGCCGCCATAACCCCAGTTTCCGGCAATCACTGCACCCCCTCGATTATCACCCGGGACATAAGGGACACTGTTGCTACCTTTATGCCTGGAAATAATACCCATGTGACAGAAATTCAAATACCCACCTACAAACATCACATCCATTGCGATAGTATGCCGATTGAGGGCAGGGTTGTAGTAGGAGGTCTTTCCGGTGTCATCAAACACCAAAACATAGGGATTCGTTTGAAGAATGTGCCGCGAACCTGCGGTCACTGGGAAGCCAGATGCATTACTGCAAAATTGTTGCGCACCGACCAAGCCTTTTGATGTCGTCATAAGTTTTTACTTTCGTCTATGAAGGCGCTCGATGGCACTCAGGTTTGGGGTTCTCGACCCTCAAGGAATTCATCGTCCCGCAGCGCGGGCACTTGATGTTCAGGTGCTGGAACACCCCAGCAGCCAGCTTTCGATTGCAACTGGCACATCTCATTTCTTGCATCGTTGAAGTCTGCTTGTTGCATTGACTTTATTGTGCTGTTGGCAACGGCGGCTATCCAGGTCAGCACCGCGTGAGGGCGGCACTCACATCACACCCCAAAGGGATGGCGTCGCCAAAGCATGAACAAAGCAAAAAGCCCGCAGAGCGTGAACTGTGCGGGCCTTGTCCATGCAGCCCAAGCAGCGAGTCACGGTGGCGGCTCTCGCACAGCGCGATGCACACGTACTGCCGGTTCTGCTTGACGTGGTGCGCCTCACTCAGGTCAGGGGTGTCGCACATGCTGCAGGCCAGCTCCTTCACTGCGGCCAGGCGCTCGCGCTCCCGGTCGTTGAGCTTGTTCAGCATGCGGACAGCTGCAGCCACGCAGCCCGCCGTGAGCCTGCAGGCAACGGCCTCCACACATTCTTCACACAGTCTTTACATTGGATTAACCAAGCAGACATAAGCTGCCGGGCTTCTAGCGCTCGCGTAAGCCAAGAGTCCGTAGCCAACGCTGAAGCTCCCGTTCGACCGCCTTCCTGGGAATTTCCCCTGTGCCAGCGCACTTGTCATCGCCGCTGGCATTTCCTATGACCCATCCCGTCCCCTCACAAGCAGCGAGCGCGATCACGCGAAGCGCTCCGCTGGCCATGCCCGCACCGTCGCTTTCCCTGGACATCAAGGTCCTCATCGGCCTCTTTCTCTTTTCGGTGGTCTGGCTGCTGCAGATCGACAGCTCCAGCCTCACGGCACCCAAGGACAACCTCGAACAGCTGACCTGGGTGCACAGCCTGGAGTGGGGCTACTACAAACACCCGCCCCTGCCGACCTGGCTGCTTTCGGTGCCGGTCCATTTGTTCGGCCTGTCTGCGCGCACCAGCTACGCCACCGGCGCGCTTTTCACGCTGGCGGGCCTGTTCCTTTTCTGGAAACTGCTGAATGACTTGCGCGGCAGCCGCTACGCCACGCTGGCCCTGTTGGCGGCCATGTGCATCACCTACTACAACGAGCGGATGCACTTCTTCAACCATGAAGTCGTGCTGATGCCTTTCTTCGCGGCCAGCGCCCTGCTGGTGTGGCGTGCGGTGGGCAGCAGGCAGCTGCGCTGGTGGGCCGCCCTGGGCTGCTGCCTGGGGCTGGGCGCACTGGCCAAGTACCAGATGATCCTGGCCGCCGTGGCGGTATTCCTGTTCTGGCTGGCGTCAGGCGCCTGGCGCGAGCGGGTCCACATGATCGGCCTGGTGCTGGCGGCAGCCATCTCGCTGGCCATCATCTCGCCGCACCTGTACTGGCTTTTCCTGAACGACTTCGGCCCCATCCGCTATGCCACCGAATCCTCGCTGGGCGCCAGCCTGGGCGGCGGCGCCAGGCTGCTCAACACCGTGCACTGGCTGGCAGACCAGTTGCTGAACCGCGCGCTGCTCGCCTGGGTGCTGCTGGGACTGGTGATGGCCCTGCACCGCCGCAGCCGCCTTGCGCCGCAGGACACACCGCAGCGTCCCGGGACAGCCGATGCATCGCGCGCGCTGATCCTGTGCTTTGGCCTCACGCCCATCGTGCTGACCTGCGCCATCGGCATCTTTGCGGGCTCGTCGCTGCAGCTGCACTGGGGCACGCCCTTTCTGCTGCTGGCCGTTCCCGTCGCCATGGAGCTGGCCGGTGCCAGGCTGCAGCCGTCGCGCATATCGATCACCACCGCCATCAAGTGCTTCGTGGCGCTTCAACTGGCCTTGCTGCTCGTGGCCCAGATGACCTCGGCGCGCAGTGAACTGCGGCTTAACAGCCGGCACTGGAGAAACTTCGATTCAAAGGCCTTGAGCCAGGCGCTTGCCGAACCCGCGCGCGAAGCGCTGGGCGGCGATATCCGCGTGATCGCAGGCCCCACGGCCGAGGCCAAGGCCCTGGCCCTGAAGCTGCGCGAAAAGCCCCTGGTGCTGATCGATGGCCGCATGGACATCAGCCCCTGGATTTCCCAGCACATGGTGGATGCCTGCGGGGTGCTGCATCTGCAGCTGGCGGCATCGCAGCCGCCCGGCCATCAGCCGGTGGGAGAAGGATTTCCATCCCTTTACTGGCGTGTCAGCCCGCCGGAGGAGGATGCGGGCAGCTGCGTCGAAAGCTGAACAGGGTGATGGCTGGGCCGGGCACTAGCGAACCAGCACGTGCCGCACATCGATGGCAAAGCCGCTCAAACCCTTGCCCGGGGTTTCGCCGTCTTCGACGTCCACATCGAACAACTGCCAGTGCGCTTGCCTGCCTTGCGGCAAAGGCAGACAGGAGATCTGCGGTCCCATGTCGATCATGGCTGCGATGTTGTTGACCGCCTGCGCCTGTGCCGCGCGCACCAGGGGCATCAGCAAGTCGTCGGCAATGCCCAACGCGCGCAGGCGGCCCAGCGCCTGCTGCGCATCGCTGAGCAACGGGCCTTCGTTGACGTTCAGATCTCCTTGGTGCAACTGCTCCAGCCAGCGGCTGTCGCTGGCAGCCGCCACCTCGCTGCACAACCCGTGAACCAGTGCCGCCATTGCCACGGTGGGCTCTCCGCGGCTTTCGCTCAGAGCCCATAGCACGGGCTCGGCCATACCAAGCGATTCGTAATAAGGGAACAGCCCGTGCAGCTCGGGATGCTGTTCGAGCAGGTACTCGCTGTAGGACTTTTTGGGCATGGGCGTGCAGTGTGTTTTCAGATCAGGGCTTGGGGATTTTCTGAGCAGATGGCGATATCTGGCTCATTGGCTCCGTGCTTTTTCTTGCGCCGGAGGAAGACAGCAGAATCCGGGTCATATTTGCGGGCAGCCTGCCTTCGGGGCTGAAGAGGCTTTCGCGCCCTGAGGACCTGGCGACCAAATCGCGCTTCGCATCCTCAACCCAGGGCAGGCGCTCGCAGATACCCCATCAGCACCTGCACGATGCCATCCTCCAGGGCCTGGGGGGTGAACATGGCCGGCGGATCGATGACGGCGGCATGCACCAGGGACTCCATGGTCTGCAGCAGCATCCAGGTGGCCAGGTCCAGATCGCGGTGGGCGAGCTGACTGCGGTGCAGCTCCAGGAGCTGGCGCACCTGGCGGAAGATGCCGCCGTCCGCCGCGCTTTGCTCGCGCGGCGCGTCGAAGAAGGGGAACTCCTTTTCCAGCACCCGGTGCAGATCGGGCTCGACCCGGTGCGCCGCCAGCAGCGCGCGGACCATGGCCTGCACATGGCCTTGCAGGCCCTGCGGCCGCTCTGCCGCAAGCACGGCGGCAATGGCCGCGTACATCTGCGCGGCGTGGCGCTCGTGCAAGGCCGTGATCAGCGAGTCCTTGTTGGGAAAGTACTGGTAGAGCGAACCCACGCTCACACCTGCGCGCTCGGCCACCAGATTGGTGTTGGTGGCGGCGTAGCCGCGTTCTGCAAGAACGCGAGCCGCGGCCTCCAGAATGGCCTCGACCGTGGCAAGGGAACGCGCCTGCCGTGGCTGCTTGCGGGGCTGGGGCGGCTGCCGCTGCGCCGCCTGCGAATGCGAGTTTTCAATGCGAGCCATGGCTCATATTCTCCTGGACATGTGACCTGAGTTTTTACTCGTATTTGAAAGGGAATGCACATGTCTTCCGGAATTTCGCCATCCGCGGCCGCGTCGCCGCCGGTGAACGCATTTGCGCGGCTGCTGCCGCTGACGCTGGCGGTCTTCGTCAGCTTTCTCTGCCTGGGCATGCCCATGCCCGTGCTGCCCCTGCACCTGAGCCAGACCCTGGGACTGGGCACGCTGGGCGTGGGCACGGTGATGGGCTGCCAGTTCGCGGCGGCCCTGCTGTCGCGGGCCTGGGCCGGCTCTCTGGCCGACACGCGCGGCGCCAGGCGTGCCGTGGTGCTGGGTATGTTGCTGGCCGCCGCTTCGGGCGTGGCCTACCTGATGTCCCGCGCCTTCGAGGGCGGACAGGCCGCAGTCTGGGTGCTGGCCGCCGGCCGCGTGCTGCTGGGCTGCGCCGAGAGCCTGATCATCACAGGCGCCCTGAGCTGGGGGATGGGAATGATCGGCCCGCAACATGCCGGCAAGGTGATGGCCTGGGTGGGCATTGCCATGTACGGCGCCTATGCGGCGGGCGCGCCGGCCGGCGTGGCAGTGCAGGCCGTCTGGGGCTTCTCGGGCATTGCCGTGGCCACCATCGTGCTGCCGCTGGCCGCCCTGGCCATGGTCTGGGGCCTGCGCGCCACGCCGGCTGCGGCCCAGCGCCGCACACCGTTCTACAAGGTGCTGGGCACGGTGTGGCTGCCCGGCCTGGGGCTGGCCCTGTCCAGCGCGGGCTTTGGCGTGATCACCACTTTTGCGGCGCTGCTGTTCGCGTCGCGCGGGTGGGGCGCGGCCTCGCTGGCCTTCACGGCCTTCGGCCTGGCCTTCATCGGGGCGCGTTTGTTCTTCGGCCATCTGCCTGACAGGCTGGGCGGCGTGCGGGTGGCGCTGGCCAGCATTCCGCTGGAGGCGGCGGGCCTGCTGCTGATCTGGGGCGGCGGCGATGCGGCCTGGGCCTATGCGGGAGCCGCACTCACCGGCTTCGGCTATTCGCTGGCCTTCCCGGCCTTCGGCGTGGAAGCCGTCCGCCGTGCGCCACCCCAGGCGCGCGGTGCGGCCATGGGCGCCTATGTGGCCTTCTTCGACCTGTCCATGGGACTGACGGCTCCCGCCGCCGGGCTGCTGGCCAGTGTCACGGGCGTCGGAGACGTGTATTTCGCCGCCGCCGTGAGCGTGGCGCTGTCCATTGCCGTGGCCCTGCTGCTGCGCGTGAACGCAGCCCGGGGAGCCTCCCATGGCTGAGCCGCTTCACACCCCCGCCGGCACGCAGCGCGCCCTGGGCACCGTGGTGAACGTGCAGTCCATCACCCCGCGCATGCGCCGCATCACGCTGGGCGGCGAGCAGATTGCCGCCTTCTCGCGAGCGCCCGCAGCGGATGCGCCCGCTGCCTGGGTCAAGCTGTTCCTGCCGTCCGGCGAAGGCCGGGCCTATACGCTGCGCAGCGTGGACCGCCAGGCCGGCACGCTGGACATTGACCTGGTGCTGCATGGCGATGCGTTCAATGCCAACCATCAGAACAACACCTCCGCTGGCGGCGACGGCCCCGCCTCCCGCTGGGCTGCCCAGGCCCGCGTGGGCGAGCAGGTGGCCATTGCCGGCCCACGCAGTGGCGGCTTCGCTCCACCAGCCGACACCGATTGGATGATGCTGGCAGGCGATGCCTCGGCCTTGCCGGCCATGCAGTCCATCGCCGCGAGTCTGCCGGCCTCCGCCCGGGTCAAGGCCTATGTGGAAATCGTCGACGACGGCGAATGCCAACCCATGGACAGCGCCGCCAACTGGCGCACCGAGTGGATCACCGCTGCGCCAGGCCAGCCCGGACAGAGGCTGTGCCAGCGGCTCATGTACCGGCCGCTGCCGCTGGGCACCGGCTATCTGTGGATGGCCGGCGAGTCCGGCGCCATGCGGACGTTGAAGATGCACTTCCTGGACCGTGGCATCGCCCGCACCCAGCTGAGCACCAAGGGCTACTGGAAATCCGGCGAGGCGGACCACAAGGATCGCTAGCGCCGCTAGGGCCGCGCAAGCAGCTTTCTCCCCCCATCAACAGCGCCACATCCCCCGGGTAACCACCCGGACACGGGATGCAGGCGCTCACTAGAATCAAAAAATGAACTTTGACATCAACATTCAAATTCAATGAAAACCAATGGCTGCCAGACGGCGCCTCCCTCGGCATCCGAACTGCATGCGGCGTATGCAGCCGGCACGCTGACGCCCATGCAAGCCACCGAGCACTGCCTGCGGGTTGCCTGCGCAAGCCAATCCGTGTTCACGCGCATCACGGCGGACCGCGCGCTCGAAGAGGCCCGGCAGTCCACCGAGCGCTGGCGCGCGGGCCGGCCGCTGGGGCCGCTGGACGGCATCCCCATCAGCTGGAAGGACTTGTTCGACGTGCGCGGCACGCCGACCACGGCAGCCTCGGCCCTGCTGCAGTCGGCCGCGCCAGCCCGGGCCGACGCCACCGTGGTGGCGCGTGCCGCAGCGGCCGGCATGGTCTGCCTGGGCAAGACCAATCTCAGTGAGTTCGCCTACTCGGGCCTGGGGCTCAATCCCTGCTTCGGCACGCCGGTGTTTGCACATGAGGGAGGCCACGACCGAGCGCCCGGAGGCTCGTCCAGCGGCGCTGCGCTGGCCGTGGCCCTGGGGTGCGGGCCGCTGGCCATGGGCACGGACACGGCGGGGTCCGTGCGCATTCCCGCCGCCTTCAACGGGCTGGTGGGCTATCGCGCCAGCAGGGGGCGCTATTGCCTGCAGGGCGTGTTTGCGCTGGCGCCGTCCCTGGACACCCTGGGGCCGCTGGCCCTGAGCGTGGCCGACTGCATGGCGCTGGACCGCGTGCTGCGCGGGCTGACCGACGACGGCCATGCCAACGCATCCCCCGCCGCGGACCTGCGCAATCAAGTGTTCTGCACGGACCTCAGCCTGCTGGATGACGACCGCGTGCAAGCTCCCGTGCGCAACAACCTCCTGTCCTCCCTGGCCTTGCTGGAGACCCGGGGTGCCCGCGTGGAGCGCCGCACGCTGCGCAGCCTGCGCGCCGTACGGACGCTGACCCGGCGCCATGGCTGGCTGGGCGCCCATGAAGCCTTTGCCACCCACCGCGCACGCCTGGACGATGCCGATCAGGCCGCACGCATGGACCCGCGCGTGCGCCAGCGCCTGGAGGCGGCCAGGCATCTGAGTCCTGACAGCTACCGGACATTGATCGCCCAGCGCGCACCACTGATGGCCTTGTTCGCGCAGGAGCTGGGCGATGCCACCCTGGTGCTGCCCACCACGGGCCACACCGCACCCCTGCTGCTGCCGCTGCTGGACGACGACAGGCTGTTTGCCGAAACCAACCTCGCCACGCTGCGGCTGACCATGCCCGGCAGCTACCTGGACACGCCGGCCGTGGCCCTGCCCAGCGGCGTGCAGCGCATTCCCGGCCTGGACGGCAGGCCTGCGTTTCTGCCCACGGGCCTGCAGCTCATGCGCCCCCAGGGCGATGACGACCGGCTGCTGTGCATTGCGCTGAGCGTCGAACAGGTTCTTTCCCCCTCCACCGTTCCCATTGATAGGAGTGCATGACATGAGCAAGGAAATCCAGATCACGTTTGGCGTGGACGTCGATGCCGTCGGCGGCTGGCTCGGTTCGTATGGCGGGGAAGACTCGCCCGACGACATCTCGCGCGGCATGTTCGCGGGCGAGGTCGGCTCGCTGCGGCTGCTCAAGCTGTTCCACAAATACGGCCTGAAGACCACCTGGTTCATTCCAGGCCACTCTGCCGAGACCTTTCCCGAGCAGATGAAGGCCGTGGTGGACGCGGGCCACGAAATCGGCATCCACGGCTACAGCCATGAGAACCCGATTGCCATGACGCCCGAGCAGGAAGAGGCCGTGCTGGACCGCAGCATCGAAGTCATCACGCGGCTGGCCGGCCGCGCGCCCACGGGCTACGTCGCTCCGTGGTGGGAATTCAGCCCGGTCACCAACGAGCTGCTGCTCAAGAAAGGCATCAAGTACGACCACAGCCTGATGCACAACGACTTCCACCCGTACTACGTGCGCGTGGGCGACCAGTGGACGCGCATCGACTACAGCAAGCATCCCGACACCTGGATGAAGCCCTTGGTGCGCGGCAAGGAGACACGGCTGGTCGAGATCCCCGCCAACTGGTATCTGGACGACCTGCCGCCCATGATGTTCATCAAGAAGTCGCCCAACAGCCACGGCTTCGTCAATCCGCGCGACATAGAGCAGATGTGGCGCGACCAGTTCGACTGGGTCTACCGCGAGCACGACTACGCGGTCTTCCCCATCACCATCCACCCCGATGTCTCCGGCCGCCCCCAGGTGCTGCTGATGCTGGAGCGCCTGATCGAGCATTTCCAGTCGCATGAGGGCGTGCGCTTCATGACTTGCGACCAGATCGCCGACGACTTCCTGCGCCGCCAGCCGCGTTGATGCCGCATCCCACCTCAGCGAGGACACCATGAATACCTCCGCCATTGCCTCCGACGCCCCAGGCGCCGGCCATCCGGCCCCGGCCGGCATCGATGCCCCCTGGACCGCGCCCACCGTGACGCGCAGGCAGGTCAGCTACGCCACCTGGGTCTGCTTTTTCGCCTGGGTCTTTGCCGTCTACGACTTCATCCTCTTCGGCACCCTGCTGCCGCAACTGGGCGAGCACTTCCAGTGGAGCGCCGAGCAGCAGGCGCGCCTGAACACCTGGGTGACGCTGGGCACGGTGATCGTGGCCTTCGGCATCGGCCCCATTGCCGACCGGCTGGGGCGACGCAAGGGCATCATCATCGCCGTGGCGGGCGCCGCGCTGTGCTCGGGCCTGACGGCGCTGGCCGGCTGGGTGATCGGGCTGTCGGCGGGCCTGGGCTTCGTGCTGCTGATCGTGGTGCGCTCGCTGGCGGGCCTGGGCTATGCCGAGCAAAGCATCAACGCCACCTACCTGAGCGAGCTGTTCTCCCTGGTCTATACCGACCCGGCCTCGCTGCGCCGGCGTGGCTTCATCTACTCGCTGGTGCAGGGCGGCTGGCCCGTGGGCGCCGTGCTCACCGCCGTGCTGGTGGCCCTGCTGTATCCGCTGGGCGAGCGCTGGTTCGGCCAGGGCGGCGGCTGGGCGCTGTCCTTCGTGTTCGCCATGTTCCCGGCCCTGGTGATCGCCGTGCTGGGCCGCCGGCTGGTGGAAACGCCCCAGTTCCTGACCGCGCGGCGCGTGGCCGATCTGCGCCGCGCCGGGCGCGAGGCAGAGGCCATGCGCCTGGCGCAGGAGCATGGCGCCAGCCCACAGCAGGAGCAGCACACCGGCCTGTCGGCCATGTTCCGCGGTGCCTCGCTGCGGCCCACGCTGTCGCTGGCCCTGGGCTTTTTCCTGAACTGGTTCGCCATCGTGATCTTCGCGGTACTGGGCACCTCGGTGCTGGGCGGCGCCGGTGGCACGCCGGGCAAGGGCGTGGATTTCTCCAGCGCGCTGCAGGTGCTCATCATCTCCAATCTCGCGGGCTTTCTGGGCTATGTCTTCCATGGCTGGCTCGGTGACCGCATAGGCCGGCGCAACGCCGTGGCCATCGGCTGGATGCTGGGTGGCCTGGCCTTCGCGCTCATGCTGAACGCGCCCTCGGGCGACTTCTGGCGCATCGTGCCGCTGTACTCGCTGGGGCTGTTCTTCCTGATCGGCCCCTATGCCGCCGCCCTGTTCCTGATCGGCGAGAGCTTTCCCAGCCACATCCGTGCCACGGCCAGCTCCTTCGTCAACGCCATGGGCCAGGTGGGCGCCATCGCGGCAGGCTTTGGCGTGACCTGGACGCTGTCGCAAGGCTCGGACTGGGTGCAGGCGGCGCTGTACTGGGGCGCCATTCCCTGCGCGGCCTCGGGCCTGCTGATGTTTCTGGCGCCCCATGTCGATCCCGAGACCGTGAAGTGAGGCCGACATGAACCCGGACACCCCCAGCAACAAGGTGGCCCTCGTCACGGGCGCCGCCAGCGGCATCGGCCAGGCGCTGGCCGTGGCCTATGCGCAGGCAGGCATTGCCGTGGCCGGCAGCTACTACCCCCGGGATCCGCACGATCCCGGCCAGACCCTGGAACTCGTCGAACGCGCGGGCGGGCGGTGCGTCATGGAGGCGGTCGATGTGGGCGATGCCGAACAGGTCGAGCACCTGGCCCGGGTCGCCGTGGGCCGCTTCGGCCGGCTGGACTTCGCCGTCGCCAATGCGGGTTTGCTGCGCCAGGCGGCCCTGGTCGAGATGAGCGATGCGCAGTGGCTGGAGGTCATCAACATCGACCTGGGCGGCGTGATGCGCACTTTCCGGGCCAGTGCGCGCCACATGGCTGCAGGCGGGGCCATGGTGGCCGTCTCCTCCATTGCAGGCGGCGTCTACGGCTGGGAGCAGCATGCCCACTATGCAGCCGCCAAGGCAGGCGTGCCCGGGCTGTGCCGCGCCGTGGCCATGGAGCTGGCACCGCGCGGCATACGCTGCAATGCCGTGATTCCGGGCCTGATCGAGACGCCGCAATCGCTGGACCCGGTCAACTCGCTGGGGCCGGATGGCTTGGCGCTGGCGGCCAGGGGCATCCCGCTGGGACGCGTGGGGCAGGCCCGCGAAATCGCCGCCCTAATCCGCTTCCTGACCAGCGACGAGGCCTCCTACATCACCGGCCAATCCATCATTGCCGACGGCGGCCTGACCGTGCGCTGGCCCAGTTGAGGACATCCGACATGAACACCTCCAAGCCCCTGGACGGCCGCCGCGCCGTCGTGACAGGCGCCGGCAGCGGCATCGGCGAGGCCATCGCCCTGGCCTATGCGCAGGCCGGCGCGCAGCTGGTGCTGGCCGACATCGATGCCGCCCGCACCGACAGCGTGGCACAGCGCTGCCGCGCGCTGGGCGCGCAGGCCGAGACCGTCATCGGCGACGTGGGCGACGAGTCCACGGCCCACCGCATCATCGACCGCTGCGTGCAGGCCTTCGGCGGCATCGACATCCTGGTGAACAACGCCGGCATGCTCACCCAGTCGCGCTGCGCCGACATGTCCACCGCGATGTGGGACGAGATGCTGCGCGTGGACCTGCGCAGCGTCTTCCTGTGCGCGCGGCGCGCGGTGCCGCACATGCAGGCCCAGCGCTGGGGCCGCATCATCAACATCGCCTCGCAGCTGGGCATCAAGGGCGGCGTGGAGCTGAGCCACTATGCGGCGGCCAAGGCCGGCGTGATCGGCTTCACCAAGTCGCTGGCGCTGGAAGTGGCACCCGACAACGTCCTGGTCAACGCCATTGCCCCCGGCCCCATCGCCACGCCGCTGGTCGATGGCATCAGCGCGGACTGGAAGCGCGCCAAGGAGGCCAGCCTGCCGCTGGGCCGCTTCGGCCGCGCCGACGAGGTGGCGCCCACGGCCGTGCTGCTGGCCTCCGATCCCGGTGGCAATCTGTATGTGGGACAGACGCTGGGGCCCAACTCCGGCGATGTCATGCCGTGAAAAGAAGCACCCCCTGAGTCGCTTCGCGCCTTCCCCCTCTCTTCGGAGGGGGGCGTACGGGCAGCCGGCGACACCCTCGGTGCGGGGCGGCGCGGCCGGCATAGGCCCTTCCTCGGTGTCTCTGCTCTTTGGCTGCGCCAGTTTCGCAGGCGGCTCCATTCGCAACCGAAAGGGTTTCTGTCATGTGTGGAATGTGCGGTTTGCTGCAGGCCTCCGGCCACTGGAGCCAGGCGCCGGCCGGATCGGCCGGGCGCCGCCAGCGGCTGATTCAGATTGCGCGCGCCAACCGGCTGCTGGCGCTGTGGCGGCTGCGGCTCAGCGATTTCCATGGCCAGTCCTATGTACTGGCCGGCCCCACGGGGGCCAGCGTGCTGATTGCCGATTTCGGCGCGCTGTGGCCCGCCGCCGAGCAGATGCTGGGCCGAGCCCTGGATCCGCTGGCCATGCCGTGGCAGCCGGCGCAGGCACAAGTGCGTGCACAAGGGCGGGCACCAGCGCAGGAACACAGGGAGCAGGCGCCATGAGCGGCCTGACGGACCACCACGGCGAGCGGCTGCCCGTGGGCGTGCTCACGGGATTTCTGGGCAGCGGCAAGACCACGCTGCTCAGGCAGTGGCTGCAGGACTCGCCCGCGGGCGAGACTGCGGTGCTCATCAACGAATTCGGTGCCGTGGGGCTGGACCATCTGCTGGTGGGCCGCATAGACGCCGACACGGTGCTGCTGGAC
Source organism: Delftia sp. S65 (assembly GCF_016516495.1). Classification (NCBI taxonomy): domain Bacteria; kingdom Pseudomonadati; phylum Pseudomonadota; class Betaproteobacteria; order Burkholderiales; family Comamonadaceae; genus Delftia; species Delftia sp. S65. Next base: position 11,649 of record NZ_JACVUR010000007.1, on the reverse strand, counting down.
AACGGCTGCGTCTGCTGCGCCATACGCGGCGAACTCAAGGACGCTTTGTGGCGCCTGTACCAGCGCCGCCTGCGCGGCGAGCTGCCGCCTTTTCAAAGGGTGCTGGTGGAGACCACGGGGCTGGCAGCGCCCGGCCCCGTGATCGCCACCCTGATCGGCGATGCGCAGCTGCGCCAGATCTTCAGGCCGGCCTTCATCTCCACCGTGGTCGATGCGCTGCATGCCCCGTGGCAACAGTCCCGGCGCCCCGAATGGCTGGCTCAGGTCGCGGCGGCCGACCGGCTGTACCTGAGCAAGACCGACCTGGCCACGCCACAGCAGGCCGAGGCACAGCGCGCGCAACTGGCGCAGATCAATCCCCTGGCCAGCATCGTCACCTGCGGCCCTGGCGCAGCGGTACCGCCTGCCTGGCAGATGCAGGAATCCCATGCTCTGCAAACCGATTGGCTGGCACGCGCCATTGCCGGCACGCCGCGCAGCCGCACGGGCCAGCGCCAGGGCCAGGGTCTGCACGCAGGCGCCCAGGCGTTCTGCCTGGAACTCGACAGCCCGGTGGACTGGTGCGTGCTCACCCTGTGGCTGACCATGCTGCTGCACCGCCATGGCGACCGGCTGCTGCGCCTGAAGGGACTGGTGGCCGTGGCCGCGGATGGCTGGCCGCAGGGGCAGCCCACGGCGCTGCACGGCATGGGCCATCTCATGCACGCCCCCGAGCACTTGCCCGAGTGGCCGGGCGAGGACAGGCGCTCTCGCCTGGTCTTCATCACGGCCGGGCTCGATGAGCAGCAGGTCAGGGCCTCCTGGCAATCGTTCCAATCGTTCTACCGCCTCCACTCGCAGGACAATGGCAGCCAGACCCCGGCAAGCCCCTCACCCCACACTGCGTGAAACTCCACGGCAAGGACCGCAACATGCGCAAGAACGATCCCGAACTGCGTGTCCTCGGCACCTCGGTGACGCTGACCGAAGCCCTGCGCCAGCGTGCGCAGCAGGACCTGGGCATACGAATCCATTTCGAGGTGCTGGACGGCTTCGACGCCCAGCGCCAGGCCGTGATGCGCCAGGACAGCTTCGACCTGTACGACCAGTGGTTCCACAGCGTGGATTTCCTGTGGCCCACCGGCACCCTGCAGCCCATCGACACGGCGCGCCTGACCTGTTGGGACGAGGTCAACGCCCTGCCCCGCACCGGCCGCATCACGCCGCAGGCGGCCTTTGGCGCGGGCTGCAATCCTGTCACGCGCCTGTATGTGCAGGCCGATGGCAGCGTCAGCGATGTGCCCAGCGCGCATATCTCCATGCTGCCGCTCACGCACAACGTCGACAGCTTTGTCTACCTGCCCGCCGCCCTGCCCGCGCTGTTCGACCAGGCCGAGGAAAGCTGGTCCTGGCTGGTCTCCCCCGCCTGCCGAGGGCGCGCTGCGCTGCAGGCCGATGCCGCCATCGGCGCGCTGGACGCGGCCCTTGCCCTGCAGGCCAGCGGCGACATGCGTTTCGGCGACATCAGCAACCTGGGGCTGGAGGAAATCGACCGGATGATGGCCGTGCTGCTGCAGCGGCAGGAGTCCGAGCAGTTCCGGGGCTTCTGGGGCAACTACGCCGATGCGGCACGGCTGATGATCGATGCAGGCGTTGCCATCCAGAGCCACTGGTCGCCGGCCATGGGCCACTACCGCGCGGCGGGACTGGACTACCGGCTGGCCTGTCCGCGCGAAGGCTACCGCGCCTGGTACGGCGGCCTGGGCATCTCCAGCCAGGCCAGGGGCGACACGCTGGACGCCGCCTACCGCTACCTGAACTGGTGGCAATCCGGCTGGCCCGGTGCCGCGATGGCGCGGCAGGGCTACTACATCTCCAACCCGCTGCGCACGCGCGAGCACCTGAGCGCCAGCGAATGGGACTACTGGTACGCCGGCCTGCCCGCCGCCGAAGACCTGCAGGGCACCGACGGCCAGCTCGTGATCCCGCGCGGCAGCGTGCGCGACGGCGGCTCCTACGAGCAGCGCCTGGGCCGCATCGCCGTCTGGAACACCGTCATGGACGAGCACAACTACCTGGTGCGCCAGTGGGCCACGCTGCTGCGCCGTGCGCGCGCCGTATAGTCCTGCCCGATGACGGCCCCCGCTGGCGGCGGCACACGCACACGCACACGCAGATGAAGCAGGAATGAGAAGAGCCATACAAGCATCCACGCAGACTGCGCGGGACGAAGAGACCGGCGAGAGCGGCGAATCTGGCGATTCCGAGCGCCGGCTGCGCTATGAACTGATACGCCAGCGCCTGCGCCAGGCCATCGTCGAGCAGCGGGTGGCGCCCGGCCTGGTGCTGCTGGAGGGGCCCGTGGCCAAGGTCTTCGGCACCAGCCGCATTCCCGTGCGCAAGGCCTTCGAGCTGCTGCATGCCGAAGGGCTGCTGAGCACCTTCGACGGACGCGGCTACCTGGTCGCCCGGCCCGGGCAGGCCGTGCAGCCCCAGCGCCTGACGCTGGACGCGCAGGCCCTGGGCCTGGAGGCGGGCCAGGCCACGATCCACATTCCATCGGAGAGCGAGCGCATCCACGACGAGCTGGAGCAGTCCATCTCCATCGCCATGATCTTCGGGCGCTTTCAGATCGATGAGAGCGCCGCCATGGACCACTTCAACGTCAACCGCGTGGCCCTGCGCGAGGTGCTGAGCCGGCTGGTAGATAGAGGGCTGGTGGAGAAAAGCACCTATGCCGCCTGGCGTGTGGCCGCGCTGACGGCACGCGCGGTGAATCAGGACTTCGAGCTGCTCGCCTTGCTGGCGCCCGCAGCGCTGCGCGAAAGCGGGCCGCGCCTGGACAGGGACATGCTCGCCAGCCTGCGCCAAGGTCTGCAAGGCGCGACGGCGCCAGGTGTTCCGGACACGCAGGAACCATTGCGCCTGGAACAGCGCCTGGAACAACGAGTCGAGCAGCACCTGCATGGCGACTTCCTGGCCCGGCACCCCAACGACAAGCTGGTGGGCATGCTGCAGCAGTGCCAGATGCCCTGGCTGATCCACAGCACCTTCTGCCGCATGTTTCCGCAATCGCCCAACCCGCCGCTGACCGAGAACTGCCGGCAGATCGTCGATGCCTTGTGGGAGGGGGAGTACGAGCGGGCCGCACAGGCGCTGCAGGACTATCTGGCCCAGGCGCGCAAGCGCGCCCAGCTGCAGCTCAAGGTGCTGGCCGTGCTGCCTGAGACGCAGCTGCCCGCCTACCTGGTGCGGCAGACCTGATCTTGTGATTGCTGCAGTCGGCTGCCGCTGCCCGGCGCGGCTGGTTGCATGTGGAACCGCTGGTTTGCCTGCCGTTCACCGGGCGTTTACGCAAGCACGGCATATTGGGCGCCCAAAGGACCGCACCGATGAACGCCCTGCGCATCAGCACCACCGTCTTCACCGAAGCCAGATTCTGGAGCCTGGTGGTTTTCTCGGTCGTTCTTCCCTGCGCCATCTACGCGGCCCTGCTGGCCAAGCGCAGCATCTCGCGCACCACGGTGCTGCTGTTCGGGCTGGCCCTGGTGGCCATGGCGGGGGTGGATGTCTACCTGCTGCAAAGCCTGGCATCAGCGGCCCGGCAGACGCCATCGCTGTCGGACAACGCCATCTTCGTCTCGGAGCTGTCCACGGCGCTGTACCTGCTGCCGGCCATGATTGGCGGGATCGGCGTGAACATGACCTCGCATGTGCTGATACAGCATCTGTTCGATGCGGAGCGCCGGTTCGACAGCAACCGCAAGAACGAGACCACCTGAGCCGGCCGGGCCCCGCCTGGCGCTATCGGACGCTATCGGGCGCAACCGGACTCGGCCCGGTTCAGCCCATCACGTCTTCGGAAAAGAGCTGCCAGCGCCCGCCCGTCTTGCGCCAGTACTGGCGCAGCGGCAGGCCTTCGGCGAAGGCCTTGCTGCTGGCGCGCAGGTTGACCACGCGGATCTCTCCCTTGGCATCTTTCCAGGAATAGATGGACAGGTCCTGCAGCGTCACGCCGGGGCGGTTCAGGTAGGCGGCCAGCCGTTCCTGCGATGCGCGCGAGGCGGGCGACTGCAGCAGGTCCGGCGCGTAGAGCGCGGCCAGCTTGCGCGGGTCGGCCCCGTCCCAGGCGCTCTTCCATTCCTCGACGACACGCACAAAGGCATCTGCCGCCTTCTGCTGGGCCTGGGCCTTGGGGGCCACCCACTGCAGCTTCTCGCGGATCAGCACCGGCGTCTGCCGGTCCACGGTCTGCATGAGCAAGGTGAGGTCGGGGTTGGCCAGCACCAGGCAGCCATCGCTGGCCTCGGGCGCGCGCGAGAACTGGTCGGGCGGCGAGCCATGCAGCCAGATGCCGCTGCCCGAGCGGCCCACGGCCTTGTCCCAGTCGTTGGGGAAGTTGACCGTGAGCGCACCCTTGCCATAGAACTCCGGCAGCCGGGGTCCGGGGATGTGGCGGCCCACGAAGTAGATGCCCAGCGGCGTGCGCTGGTCGCCTTCCTGCCATTTGTCCGTGCCCAGCTTGCCCACGGAGACATAGAAATCCCCCACCAGCCGCAGCCCGCCCGCCTCATGGGCGAACAGGTACAGCCGTGACTTGCTGGCGTCGATGGCAATCGCATGCCGCACCGACGCGCCCAGCATCAGGAACTCGCCCGGAACGGAGCCCGCGGGCGGCGCGCCGCTGTCGGCCTGCAGGCGGCGCTTGAGTTCGTTTTGCAGATCCTGCAGCTGGGCCTGCGTGGGACTGGCCGGGCCTTCCAGCCGCGCGACACTGCCCACGGACAGGTTGTGCCGCACCAGCACGCCCTGGCCCGGATGGCCGGGAGCGGAGGAGGCGGCGACGGGCGTGCCCGCCAGCACCTCGCCGGCACGGCCGGTCTTGAAGCGCAGCAGGTCGGCATACACCAGCTGGGCTGCACGGAAATTGGGAACCTCGGCTGTGAGATCGCCGGCGGCCTTCAGCGCGCCGTCCAGATCCCGCTGCTCCACCTGGCGGATGATGGCCAGCAGGCGGGCCTCCGCCTGGCTTTGCTGTGCGGGGGCGGCGGCCTTGGCATGGGTGGCTGCCACGGCAGCGGCACCGCCCGCCGTGGCCACCGCAGCGGCGGCCAGTGCGGGCTTTCCCGATGCCGCGCGCAGCCTGGCTGCACCCGCCTTGCCGGAGGCAGGCTTGGAGGAGACAGGCTTGGCAGCTGCCGTTTTGGAGGCCTTGGCCTTGGCCTGCCTGGCATGGGCTGCCGGGCTGAAGGACACCGCGGACAGCGCGACCAGCAGCACGGCCACCCCGGCGGCCCGCGCATGCAGGCGCAGCAGGCCGGTGGGTGGCAGTGCCAGGGGACGCGCTTTTTCAGGCATCAGGAGCCGGTTCCTTCATGGGTGATGCGCCATTGTCCCTTTTCGCGCTGCATGCGCAGGGTCTTGCGGGTAGTGGTCTTGAGCGCGCCCGATGCGTAGTACTGGCGGAACTGGGCCGTGGCCTTGTCGCCATCCACGGTCACCTTCAGGTCGCGCACATTGACGACGATGGTGGTGCGGCCAACGATGCGCTGGCGGCGCTGTTCCTTCCACTTGGCCAGGCTGCTGCCATCGGCCGGGGAGAAGTGGTCGCTGTAGGCGTCCAGGTAGCGGTCCATGTCCTGGCCGGCCCATGCGGTGGACCAGGCCTTGACGGCGGCTTCCACTTCCTGCGCGGCAGCCGATTGTGCGGCCTTCTTCTCATCGACGGCAGGCGCTGCCTTGGCAGGCTCGGCGGCGGCCACGGCTGTGGCGGCTGCTGCGGTGGCCGGAGCAGCGGCCTTGGCCGCTGCCTGCCTGGCTTCCTCGGCCGCGCGGGCCTTGTCCTGTGCTGCCTGAGCGGCCTTTTCCTGGGCCAGCTTGGTCTCTGCGGCCTTGGCTTCCGCCGCCTTGGCCTGGGCCAGCTTGGCCTCTGCAGCCTTGGCCTCGGCAGCCTTGGCTTCTGCAGCCTTCGCTTCCGCCGCCTTGGCCTGGGCGGCCTTGGCATCGGCGGCCTTCACTTCAGCGGCCTTGAATTCGGCAGCCTTGGCCTCTGCGGCCTTGGCTTCGGCGGCGCGGGTCTCGGCCAGCTTGGCGTCGGCTTCGCGGGCCTGGGCTGCCTTGGCATCGGCCACCTTGGTCGAGGCGGCCGTTGCCGTGGCCTGGGCCGTCTTGACCTGGGCGCCGCCCTGCTTGGGGAAGATCTGCGTGATCAGGGCCAGCTTGGGCTGGATGGCCTGGCGCGACCCGTCCAGCTGCAAGGCCTTGGCATAGGCATCGCTGGCCATGCGCGCATACAGGTCGCCCAGGTTCTCATGCGCCGTGGCGTAGCTGGGGTTGGTGCGAATGGCCTGCTCCAGCACTTCCGAGGCTTTGCGCTCCTGGCCCTCGGCTGCGTAGAGCACGGCCAGGTTGTTGTAGGGCTCGGGCAGGCTGGGGTAATCACGGGTCAGCGCCGTGAAGATCTTGATGGCCTGGGCGTTCTGGCGCTGCTCCGCCGCGATCACGCCCTGCAGAAAGCGCATCTGCACATCGGCCGGGTTCTGCTTGAGGTAGGCCTCGGCCTGCTTGGCGGCCTGGGGCGCCTTGCCCTGCTCCAGCAGCCGGGAGACCTCGTCCACCGCCTCCTGCGACGCATGGGCAAACGCCCCGCACAAAGCGGCCCCCAGGCTGAAGGCGGCAATGGCCACAGGTCGGGCTATCCGCAAATAGGTACGACCCGGCACTCGCGACGGAACTCTGGACGAAATCAGCATATGGGCGCTCTCTACGCAATGAAAGTTGGAAGACGGGCCTGTTCGCTTTTGGGCTTCTTGCACACGCCGATATGCGCCTGCAGCCAAAAGCCAGCGATTTTATAGGCGAAAGCCACCTTGCCCCGCTGCATGGGTCCTTGAGACAAGGGCCATGAAACACGGCGCAAAGCCAGCTCCGAGGTAACGGAGCGGACCGGGCGGCGTTACGTAACGTGTGCCGTAACAGACCGTTGCTGAGACATTGTGATCAATAACAAAAACCATACAAATCAATATCTTAGGAAGATTCCTAGGCCATCCAGACCTGCCACCGGCACATGGCATGCATGTTGCACAAAAGGGCTCGACAGATTTCACGGCTTCCAAGCCACCGTCTGACCTTGTCGTTTCAACCCTTGTCTGGAGAGAGCAAATGACCGCCCAATCGATGCAGCCCACTGGCAACACCACCGTCAGCCCCGTGCAGTTTGCTGACCAGCAGCCCTCCACCGTTGTGCTTGCACAGCTGGGCACATCGAACACGCAGCCCGGCGCGGCTGCGGTGCTCATGCCCCGGGGCGCCGGTCCCGCCACGATGTCCCAGGTCAGCCCGGGCGTGCAGATCGTGCGCAACGGAGAAACCCTGATGGCCCAGCCCGGCAGCGCGCTGCAGGTGGGCGACAAGATCATCGTGCCCGCCGACGGCAGCGCCAAGGCGCTGTTCCAGGGCAAGGACGGCCAGACCCTGGTCGGCACCTTCGAGGGCGGCACGCAGGCCACGCTGACCCAGCGCGACGGCGACGGCGCAGGGGCCATGGTGCTGGACCTGGCCTCTGGCAACGTCCAGGTGGCACCCGCCAATGACGGCGACGCCCTGGGCCTGATCGTCACCAAGGAAAGCGCCGCGGCCGCAGCCGGTGGCTCCGTGCTCAGCGACTTCCTGCTGGCCGGCCTGATCGGCGCGGGCGGCGTGGGCCTGATCGCCGCAGCCAACAGCAGCGACGACGATCCGGCGCCCCCGCTCCCGACCGACCCCACCAACCCGACGAATCCGACGGATCCCACGAATCCGACCAACCCCACGAACCCGACAAACCCCACCAATCCGACCAATCCGACGGACCCCACGAATCCGACCAATCCCACGAACCCGACAAATCCGACCAATCCTACGAATCCGACCAATCCCACGGATCCTACGAACCCGACCAACCCCACCAATCCCACGGATCCGACGAACCCGACCAACCCGACCAATCCCACGGACCCCACCAATCCGACGGATCCCACGGACGGCCACGGCCTGATCACCTCCGTGCAGGACGTGGTGGGTGCGCTGTCCGGTGGCACGGTCGCCGGCCCGGTGGGCAACCTGATCGATACGCTGGTCAATCCCGGCAGCGGCACGCTGTCCGGGGTGACAGGCCTGCTGGAGAGCCTGACCAGCACCAATGGCGGGCCGCTGGGCGTGCTCACCGAGCTGGTGGACGGCCTGGTCAACATCCAGAACCAGGGCCTGGAGCCCCTGATCAGCACGCTCAATGAGCTGCTCAAGGGCCTGGACGAAGCGGGTTCCGGCGGCTCCATCGGCACGGTAGTGGACAACGTGCTCGGCGGCCTGCTCGACGAAGACGGTGCGCTGGGCGGCCTGCTGGCCGGCGTGGGCGGACTGCTGGGCGGCCTGGTGGGCGGCGGAACGGGCAATCCTCCCGGCACGCCGGACAGCGGCGTGGTCACCTCCGTGCAGGACGTCGTGGACGGTCTGCTGGGCGGCACCGTGGCGGCACCCGTGGGCCAGTTGCTCGATGCGCTGACCAATCCCACGGACGGACTGCTGTCCACCGTGACCGGCGCGCTGGAGAACCTGACCAATGTGGAGGGCGGCCCGCTGGGCGTGCTGACCGAGCTGGTCAACGGCCTCACCCAGGTGGACGGCGAAGGCCTGGCCCCGGTGATCGGCACGCTCAACGAGCTGATTGCCGGTCTGGGCAACGGCCTGGGCGAAGATGGGCTGGGCGGACTGGTCGGCAGCCTGCTGGGCGGCCTGGTGCCCGGTGGCGGCACGGGCGGCGGCACGGGTGAAGGCCTGGTCACCACGGTGCAGGATGTGGTGGACGGCCTGCTCGGCGGCACCGTCGCAGCCCCTGTGGGCCAACTGCTGGACGCGCTGGCCAATCCCACCGATGGCACGGCCTCGGTCGTCACCGGCCTGCTGGAAGGCCTGACCAGCGTGGACGGCGGCCCCCTGGGCGTGCTGACCGAACTGGTCAACGGCCTGACCCAGGTGGACGGCCAGGCACTGCAGCCGGTGATCGGCACCCTCAACGGCCTGATTGCCGGCCTGGGCAACGGCCTGGGCGAGGGCGGCATCGGCGAGCTGGTGGACGGCCTGCTGGGCGGCCTGATCCCGGGCGGCACGGGCGGCGGCAGCGGCGACGGCCTGGTCACCACGGTCCAGGACGTGGTGGACGGCCTGCTCGGCGGCACCGTCGCAGCCCCTGTGGGCCAACTGCTGGATGCACTTACCAATCCCACCGATGGCACGGCCTCGGTCGTCACCGGCCTGCTGGAAGGCCTGACCAGCGTGGACGGCGGCCCCCTGGGCGTGCTGACCGAACTGGTCAACGGCCTCACCCAGGTGGACGGCCAGGCCCTGCAGCCGGTGATCGGCACGCTCAACGGCCTGATTGCCGGCCTGGGCAGCGGCCTGGGTGAAGGCGGCATTGGCGAGCTGGTCAGCGGTCTGCTGGGTGGCGATGGCGGCCTGCTGGGCGGCGTGATCGGCGGCGATGGTGGCTTGCTGTGTGGCGTGCTTGGCGATGATGGCCTGGTTGGCGGCCTGCTGGGCGGCGACGGTGGCCTGCTGGGCGGTGTCCTTGGCGGCGATGGAGGCCTGCTGGGTGGCGTGCTTGGCGATGACGGCCTGGTTGGCGGTCTGCTGGGCGGCGATGGCGGCCTGCTGGGTGGCGTCCTTGGCGACGACGGCCTCGTCGGCGGTCTGCTGGGCGGCCTGGTTCCGGGCGGCGGCACAGGCAGCGGCGACGGCCTTGTCACCACGGTGCAGGACACCGTTGGCGACCTGCTCGGCGGCACGGCCGGAGCGCCTGTGGGCCAGGTACTGGATGCGCTGATCGACCCCGGCACCGGCGCACTGTCCGTGGTCACAGGTCTGGTGGAAGGCGTGACCCAGGTCAACGGTGGTCCGCTGGGTGTGGTGACGGACCTGGCCAACGGCCTGACGCAGGTCCCGGGCCAGGCGCTGCAGCCGGTGATCGGCACCGTCAATGGCGTGCTGGCCGGCCTGACCGGCGGCGATGGCCTGCTGGGTGGCGTGCTCGGCGATGACGGCCTGGTCGGCGGTCTGCTGGGTGGCGTGCTCGGCGACAACGGCCTCGTCGGCGGTCTGCTGGGCGGTGACGGCGGTCTGCTGGGCGGCGTGGTCGGCGGCGACGGCGGCTTGCTGGGTGGCGTGCTTGGCGATGACGGTCTGGTCGGCGGTCTGCTGGGTGGCGACGGCGGCCTGCTGGGTGGCGTGCTTGGCGAAGACGGCCTGGTCGGCGGCCTGCTGGGCGGCCTGGTTCCGGGCGGCGGCACAGGCAGCGGCGACGGCCTTGTCACCACGGTGCAAAACACCGTTGGCGACCTGCTCGGCGGCACGGCCGGAGCGCCTGTGGGCCAGGTGCTGGATGCGCTGATCGACCCCGGCACCGGCGCCCTGTCCGTGGTCACGGGCCTGGTGGAAGGCGTGACCCAGGTCAACGGCGGTCCACTGGGTGTGGTGACGGACCTGGCCAACGGCCTGACGCAGGTCCCGGGCCAGGCACTGCAGCCGGTGATCGGCACCGTCAACGGCGTGCTGGCCGGCCTGACGGGCGGCGATGGCCTGCTGGGTGGCGTGGTCGGCGGTGACGGCGGCCTGCTGGGTGGCCTCACGGGCGGACTGACGGGCGGCTCCGGCCTGGTCGGCGGCCTGCTCGACACGGTGGTGGGCGACAACGGCATCGTTGGCGGACTGCTGGGCGGCGACGGCGGCCTGCTGGGCGGCCTCACTGGCGGTCTGACGGGCGGTTCCGGCCTGGTCGGCGGGCTGCTCGACACGGTGGTGGGCGACAACGGCATCGTTGGCGGACTGCTGGGCGGTGACGGCGGCCTGCTGGGTGGCCTCACGGGCGGACTCACTGGGGGCCTCACTGGCGGATCGGGCCTGGTCGGTGGCCTGCTGAACACCGTGACGGGCGACAACGGCGTCGTCGGCGGGGTGCTCAACACCGTGGCCGGTGACAACGGCGTCGTCAGCGGCGTTCTGGACACGGTGGCAGACAACAACGGCATCGTCAGCGGCGTGCTCGACACCGTGGCCGGTGGCAGCGGCATCGTCAGCGGCGTGGTCAACACCGTGGCGGGTGACAACGGTGTTGTCAGCGGTCTGGTCAACACGGTGGCAGGTGATCACGGCATCGTCAGCGGCGTGGTCAATACCGTGGCCGGCGACAACGGTGTCGTCAGCGGGCTGGTGAACACCGTGGCTGGCGACAACGGAATCGTCAGCGGCGTGGTCAACACCGTGGCCGGCGACAACGGAATCGTCAGCGGCGTGGTCAACACGGTGGCCGGCAACAACGGCATCGTCAGCGGCCTGCTGGGTGGCGGCAGCAGCGGCGGCGGCCTGTTGGGCGGGCTGCTGGGGGGATCGTCCGGCGGCGGGCTGCTCGGTGGCCTGCTGGGTGGCACATCGCACGCGGCAGCGGCCTCGGTCGCCGAGCTGGATCCGATTGCCACCTCCATCAGCAGCCATGCCAGCAGCACGGCCGATGCAGCAGCCAGCGTGCTGACGCAGCAACTGCACCACAACACCCTGCTCTGAGCGGCCGCGGCGCCTGCGGGCGCCGCATCCATCCCCTGCGCCGCCGCCCCACGGTGGCGGCGCAGGGGATGGATG